>NZ_VHLB01000073.1:0-43405 GCF_006547365.1 Myxococcus sp. AB056
ACCCTCCCCCACCCAGTTGCCTGCCAGCGACATCGCCAGGCCATCCACCCGCTTCGCATGCGTCGCCACCAGGCCGATGGACACGTTGTTGACCACGTTGCCGGTGTGGAAACCCGACGTGCTCAGCCCCGGCACCAGGGTGAGGCTGAACGGAATGTGCACTTCGTTCGCGTCGGCCTCCGCCTTCACCTCGGGCGCGCCTGCCGAAGGCGCATTGGCACCCTCAGGGACGACGGGCATGGAGGACGCGTCATTCGACGGCGCCACAGGGTTCACAGCGCCGGACGCTGACGCGCTCCCCTCGGGCGCCCCGGCGGCCAAGGTGTGGCTCACCGGTTGCTCCGCCGCGGCCACCAGCGGCGGGGCGGACAGCTCGCGCGCCACGCCCGGCCAATCGACAGACGCCGCTCCGCTCGCGGCGCTCGAGGACGGCCCGCCCGCCGTCTCCTCTGCGGAGGCCGAGAACGCCACCACCGCCGCCATCATCCCCGCGCACACCGAGACCTTGCGATTCATCGCCTGGACCTTCCTGGACTGTTTTGAATGCGGCCCGGCCCGCATCGCGCGGGCACCCGGGCCAGGAAAAATCAGCGGGAGGCGTCGTCGCCCCGCTCGTGCAAGAGAACACCGGCACCGCGCGGAACTGTCACCTGTCCACTTCAGCGCAGCCGCTAATATCGCGCGCCATGTCCTCCCGTGCCCCGTCCCGCCGCGACGTGCTCACCGCGACCCTGGGTGGCCTGCTCCTGCCCGGCGTCGCCGCCTCACAGCCCGCGAAGAAGGCCGCACCGGGCCCGTCCACCGTGAAGCCCCCGGAGAAAACCGCCGCGCCCTCGCGCGGCCGAGGAGCCGCCATGCTCACACGCCCCATTCCCAGCACGGGCGAAGCGCTGCCCGTCATCGGCCTCGGCACCTGGCAGACGTTCGACGCCGCACCGGGCGAGCGAGCGCCCCTGGCCGAAGTGCTCCGCACCTTCCTCGACTCGGGCGCGCGCCTCATCGACTCCTCGCCCATGTACGGCCGCGCGGAATCCGTGGTGGGCGAGCTGCTGCGGAAGCTCGACGCGGCGAAGACGCCCTTCCTCGCCACCAAGGTGTGGACCACCGGCAAGAACGAAGGAATCGCGCAGATGCGGGAGTCCATCCGGCGCATGGGCCAGGGCCGCATGGACCTGATGCAGATTCACAACCTCGTGGACTGGCGCACGCACCTGCCCGTCCTGCGCGAATGGAAGGCCCAGGGCGGCATCCGCTACCTCGGCATCACACACTACGCCCGCAGCGCCTTCGATGACCTGGAGCGCATCATCCGCGAGGAGAAGCCGGACTTCGTCCAGCTGCCCTACTCGGTGCTGGAGCGCGACGCGGAGAAGCGCCTGCTGCCCGCCGCCGCCGAGCACGGCGTGGCGGTGCTCGTCATGCAGCCCTTCTCCAGCGGCACCCTCTTCGAGCGCGTGCGCGGCCGTCCCCTGCCCGGCTGGGCCGCGGACCTCGACTGCACCAGCTGGGCCCAGGTGTTCCTCAAGTTCATCCTGGGGCACCCAGCGGTGCACTGCCCCCTGCCGGCCACCCGCAAACCCTCGCACGCCGCCGACAACGTGCGCGCGGGCTTCGGCCGGATGCCCGACGAGAAGCTCCGCGCCCGCATCGTGAAGGAGCTGGAGGGCTGAGCGGCGGCTACAGCTCCGGGTCCGGCGTGTACTGGAGCTCGCCCGTGGGCTCCAGCACCAGGCCCGTGCCGGGCTCGTCCGCTTCGTCGTCGCGGCCCACCTCCAGCACGGACTCCTTCGCGTCCCACTGGCCCAGGTAGTACTCGCCGCCCGCGGCCATGCAGGCGCGGCCTTCCGACACCACCGTCTCCACCACTTCCTTGAGGTCGCTGGTGGCGCGAAGCAGCGTCCACGACTTGCCGTCCTCCTTGAAGCCCTCCACCAGGTCCTTGAGCTCGGCGTCGCGAGGCATGCCGTCGGGCAGCGTCTGGCGCTCCCACGTGCGCGGCTCGCGCTGCGGCTGACGGGCCTTCCACGCGCGCGCCAGCGCCAGCAGCTTCTCCTCCGCCGCCTCTTGGAGCGCGTGCATCTCCTCGGGCAGGTCAATCTCCTCCAGCGCCAGCACCGCCGTCTCCAACTGCAGCGCCTTGAGGCTCCACTCGTTCCACGCCGTCTTCAGCATCCGAACCCTCGCTTTCCTGCCCGGCCACCTACCACAGGCCCGCCTGCCCTGGCGGCGGCCAACCCACCGCCATGTGCCCGCCGACCTCCACGCTGCCTACCTTGTGCTCCCAAGGGAGGCAGCGATGGCCAGGAAGAAAAAGGACACCCAAGATGTCACCGAGCACTTCGATGACCTCATCAAGGACATCAAGGTCGCGATGATGACCACCGTGGAAGCGGATGGCAGCCTGCGCAGCCGCCCCATGTGGACGCACGCACGAGACTTCGACGGAGAGCTCTGGTTCTTCACCCGCGAGCATTCCCCCAAG
This sequence comes from Myxococcus sp. AB056, assembly GCF_006547365.1. Classification (NCBI taxonomy): domain Bacteria; kingdom Pseudomonadati; phylum Myxococcota; class Myxococcia; order Myxococcales; family Myxococcaceae; genus Myxococcus; species Myxococcus sp. AB056. Next base: position 2,483 of record NZ_VHLB01000073.1, read on the forward strand.
GTCGACGAGGTGACGCACGACCACCACGTCAACCTCGCGTACTCGGACCCGAGCCGGGACCGCTACGTCTCCGTGAGCGGCCGTTGCCGGCTGGTGCTCGACAAGGAGAAGGCCCGCGCGCTGTGGAACCCCACCCTCAAGGCCTGGTTCCCCGACGGCCTGGACGACCCCGAGCTCGCCCTGCTCTGCGTCCGCGTGGAGAAGGCCGAGTATTGGGACACGCCCAGCAGCCGCATGGTCCAGCTCACCGGCATGGTGAAGGCCGCCTTCACCGGACAGCCCTACGCACCGGGCGACCACCAGAAGCTCGACCTGGACGACAACGCCCCACTGCCCCACTGAGCCGGACGGGCCCACCGGAATGGGCCCGTCATCAAGGCAGGACGGCGCCTCGCGACGGCTCCGTCTCCCCTGTCCCACTGACACCTTCTTCATCCTTCAAGCAGGATGGGTCACCATCAACCCATGGCGAACCTGTCCGAGGAGTGTGCCGTGGATGTCGTCCTTCTGACGACCTGGTGTTTCTCTGACAGCGTCGATCGCCTCGCCTTGTACCTCGGGCTGGCCTGATCCATGAGTGCGGCGCCCTCGGGTGGTAAGAGCCGCCACGCTCATGACGTTGAAGTGCCGAACGCTTTAGAGTATCAACCATCCGCTTTCGAGATTTTCCGCATGCACGACCGGTATCGTACCGACCCGCATACGGCCGACTCGAATACGTCTAACGAAGGAACATCACGATGGAAAACAAGAGGTCGGTCGCGAAGCCGGACGGCAAGCTCGCGGTCCTGATTCCGGGTCTGGGCGCTGTGTCCACCACGCTGATGGCGGGTGTCGAGCTGGCGCGCAAGGGCAAGGGTCACCCCATTGGCTCGCTCACGCAGATGGGCACCGCCCGCCTGGGGAAGCGGACCGACGGGCGCACCGTGAAGCTCAACGAGCTGGTTCCTCTGGCGGAGCTGAAGGACGTTGCCTTCGGCGCCTGGGACATCATCCGTGAGGACGCGTACGAAGTGGCCGTGCGCTCGGGCGTGCTCAGCGACAAGCACCTGGAGGAGGTGAAGCCGTTCCTCCAGAGCATCAAGCCGAAGCAGGGCGTGCACGACCCTGAGTTCGTGCGCCGCATCGAGGCCAACCACATCAAGGCCACCAAGACGCACCGCGAGAGCATCGAAGCGCTGCGCCAGGACATCCGCGACTTCAAGAAGGAACTCAACGCGACGCGCGCCGTGATGGTGGTGTGCAGCAGCGTGGAGACCTTCCGTCCGCTGCCTGAGTCCTTCAAGACGCTGGCCGCCTTCGAGAAGGCGCTGGACGAGAACAGCCCGGACATCAACCCCACCGCGCTGTACACCTACGCGGCCATCAAGGAGGGCGTGCCCTTCGCGAACGCCACGCCCAACGCCAGCGTGGACACGCCGGCGCTCCAGGAGCTGGCCAAGCAGGAGTCGGTGGCCGTCGCCGGCCGCGACCTCAAGAGCGGCCAGACGATGATGAAGACGGTCATCGCGCCCGCGCTCAAGGCCCGCATGCTGGGTCTGGATGGCTGGTTCTCCACCAACATCCTGGGCAACCGCGACGGCGAGGTGCTGGACGACCCCGCGGCCTTCAAGGCCAAGGAAGTCACCAAGTCGAGCGTGCTGGACACCATCCTGCAGCCCGATGTGTACCCGGAGCTGTACAAGAAGTACGCGCACAAGGTGGCCATCCACTACTACCCGCCCCGCGGCGACGCGAAGGAGGGTTGGGACAACATCGACATCACCGGATGGCTCGGCTATCCGATGCAGATCAAGGTCAACTTCCTCTGCCGCGACTCCATCCTGGCCGCGCCGCTGGTGCTGGACATCGCGCTGTTCCTGGACCTGGCCAAGCGGCTGGAGTGGCGCGGCATCCAGGAGTGGATGTCCTTCTACTTCAAGACCCCCATGGCGCAGCCGGGTCTGCCGGTGGAGCACGACCTCTTCATCCAGCTCACCAAGCTGAAGAACACGCTGCGCGTCGTCGCGGGCGAGGACCCCATCACCCACCTCGGGCTCGACTATTACGGAGATGACCTCCCGCTCTCCAAATAAGGTCACCGCGCTCACGTGGCTCTCCACCGTCCTGGGGTTGAGCCACTTGACGCTGGTGTACGCCACCGGCCGGCTGCGGTGGGACCACGTCGCGGCGGACGCGCTGATTCTGGGGGTGGCCTGGTCGGGCCCCCGCCTTCAGCGCTTCCTCCGCGGTGGGCTCGCGCTTTGGCTGACCGGGATGCTGCTGGACAGCCAGGGTCTCTGGCTGTTCCTGCGGGGCCCCATCCACACGGGCGACCTGTGGGAGCTGGAGCGCCAGTGGTTCCCGGCGCCCGGCGGCACCCACTGGCCCGAATGGTGGGCCACGCGCTTCACCCCGGCCTTGGACCTGCTGTGCGGCTTCGCCTACGCGGCGTACCTGTACGAGGTCTTCATCCTGGCCATCTTCTTCTTCGTGAAGAAGGACTCGCTCTTCGAAAGGCTGTGCTGGGGCTTCCTGGCGGCGAACGCCATTGGCGTCGTCATCTACGTGCTCTACCCCGCCGCGCCGCCCTGGTACGTGCTCCAGTACGGCCCGGGACCGGCCGACCTGGCCGCGCCCCCCAACCCCGCGGGGACCGCCCGTTTCGACGAGCTGCTGGGCATCAGTTATTTCGCGAGCTTCTACTCGCGCAGCACCAACGTGTTCGGGGCCATGCCCTCACTGCACGCGGCGTACCCCTTCCTGGTGATGCTGTTCGTGTGGTCGCGCGGCTGGGCGTGGCGCATCTCCACCGGGCTGTTCGCGTTGCTCGTCGCCTTCTCCGCCGTATACCTGACGCACCACTACATCCTGGACGTGCTCGCGGGCCTGGGCGTGGCGGCGGTTGCATTCCTGGTGGTCGAAAGCGTCTACGCCCGTTGGACGGCCACCGCCCCGTGGGCCGTGTCGTTGACTACAAGAGGAGACACCCGTGCTTGAGAACCTGATGGCGTGGTTGACCGGAAACCTGTCTCCGTCCGCCCGCATCTGGACGGCGCTGGCACCGGCCATCGTCGCCTGCACGTACTTCATCGGCGGCTTGCTCCTCTTCTGTATCCGCTGCGCCTTCAAGGGCATTCCCCGCGACGAGGAGACGCTCAAGCGCGGCAGCAACGGGCTGGTGGGCTTCTTCCTGCGGCACTACTTCTTCTGGGTCATCCAGCCGCTGTGGGCGGTGATTCTGCGTTCCGGCCTGCCGGCCAACGCGCTGTCCATGCTGTCGGGCCTGCTGGGCATCTCTTCCGGTGTGGCGGTGGCGGCGGGCCGCTTCGCGCTGGGCGGCTGGCTCTTCCTGTTCGCAGGCATCCTGGACGTGATGGACGGGCGCATCGCCCGCACGCGCAAGGAGGCCAACCCCGCGGGCGCGGCGCTGGACTCGGTGCTGGACCGGTACGTGGACTCGGCGATGCTCATGGGTCTGGCCTGGTACTACCGGGACACCTGGGTGCTGCTGCCCGCGCTGATGGCGCTGCTCGGCTCCTCGCTGGTGCCCTACGTGCGCGCCAAGGGCGAAGGCCTGGGCGTCAACGTGCGCGACGGCGCCATGCAGCGGCTGGAGCGGGTGCTCTTCATGGGCGCGGGCACGGCGCTGTCGCCCATCCTGGAGGCCGTCTTCTGGCCCGAGGAGAAGCACCCCATGCACTGGCTCGCGGTGGTGGGGCTCGTCTTCGTGGCCGTCATGAGCAACGTCACGGCGCTCTCCCGCTTCCGCAACCTGGTGAAGGCGCTGGCGCCCAAGCGTCAGGAGGCGCGCTCCGGCAAGGCCATCATCGGGCTCAACGCCCTGGCGGGCGCGGTGGCCACGGCGGTGGACTTCGCGCTGGTGCTGGCGCTGGTGGAGTGGGCGGGCATGCTGCCCGCCTGGGCCACGGTGCTGGGCTGCGGCCTGGGCGCGGTGGTGAACTACTCCATCAACCGGGTGCTCACCTTCAAGAGCAACGGCCCGGTGGCGCGGCAGTTGGCGCGCTACTCGGTGGTGAGCGGCACCAGCGCGCTGCTCAACGCGGGCGGCGTGGCGCTGCTGACGCTGCACCCGCAGCTGGCCTATGCGCTGGGGTGGTGGCTGGTGCGCGGCGTGGTGTACTTCGCGTGGAACCTGCCGCTGCAGCGGGACTACGTCTTCAGCAACGACGCGGCGGCTTCCGAGGACGCGCTCATGGAGCAGCGCCCCCATGCGGCCTGAAGGGCGCCTCCAGGCGCTGAAGGGCCTGGCTGTGGTCACCGCGCTCGTGCTGCCCTCGGTGGCGGCGGCGGGCGCGGTGCTGGAGCCGAAGCTGTCCCCCAGTGACAACTACGGGGAGAACTTCACCTTCATCGGCGACCTGGACGGCGGCACCTTCATCTTCGTACAACTGACGGTGACGAACATCGGTCCCGGCTCGCGCACCGGACTGTGCCGGACCACGGTGCTGACGCCGGGGCAGAAGGCCTGGTCTGCGCAGACGAAGGTCAAGGCGCGCGACTGGCGCTATGACAAGGAGAGCTCCACGCTGAAGATGGGGCCGTGCTCGGCCCGCTCCGCGGATGGGGCCACGCGCGTGGAAGTCCCGCTGGATGGCGGGCGGGTGCTGCTGGAGTACGCCGCGCCCATGACGCCCCAGGGCCAGGAAGGCACCGAGGTGGAGGTGGGCAAGGACCGCTACCACCACGAGGTGACGCTGGCCTTCAGCGCGTTGAAGGCGACGGTGAAGCGGCCCAAGGGCGAGGACGTCGTCTACACGGGTGGCGGGTACGCGGACCACACGCGCTCCACCATTGCGCCAGCGAAGCTCGCGAAGCGGTGGGTACGCTTCCGGGCGCTGCTCGGCGGCGAGAAGCTGGTGCTGCTGGCGCGTGAGGGGCAGGACGGTGAATACGGCCCTGTGTACGCGTGGGAGGAAGGCGCCAAGGCCCGCTTGCTGGAGCACTTCACGCTCGCGCGGGAAGGCGTGAAGGAGCGGAGCTCGTGGACGGTGGAGCTGTTCGCGGATGGCTCCTCTGCCATGGTGCTGCGCTCCACCTCGCTGATGCAGCGCAGCGCGCCAGTGGAGGATTTGGGCGCGGTGCTGGGTGGGCTGGTGCGCTCGGTGGTGGGCTCGCCGGTGACGTACCTGCACCGGGCGGTGCTGGAGCGTGAGGGCAAGGCACCGGTGACGGGCCTGATGGAAGTGACGCTCGAGGGCGACCTGTGAGTTTTGCTTTGCTGCGGGAAGTGCACCACGTGCCGGGTGTGCGCGGCTGGGTGCGCAAGCAGGTGCTGCGCTCAGTGGCGCGCTGCGTGGAGTGGACCACGAAGCTGCCGGGGCGCGGGCTGAACGTGTCTCAGGTGAATGACTGGCTGTACGTGGGTGGCGCGGTGCCTCGCTCGCGGTACGCGGAGCTGAAGGCGCGCGGCATCACCGCGGTGATTGACGTGCGGGGCGAGCGCTGTGACGACGCGGAGGCGTTGAAGGCGCTGGGCATCGAACTGCTGAACCTGCCCGTGACGGACCGCTATCCGCCGTCGGTGGAGCAGCTGATGCGGGGTGTGGAATGGGCCCTGCCCCGGCTAGAGCAGGGCGGCACGCTGTATACCCACTGCGAGCACGGCGTGGGCCGAGGCCCGCTGGTGGGGTTGGCGGTGATGGTGGCGCGCGGCTGGGAGGCGCCGACCGCGTACCGCGAGCTGCGGCAAGCGCGGTGGCAGTCCACGCTGAATGACCGGCAGCTGAACGGGCTCGCGGACTTCGTCGCCGCGTGGCAGGCACGGACGTCCGAGCGGGCGGCGTAGGCCGCGCCCAGCTCAGTCTCGCTTCAAGATGACGCCGTCATCGCTGATGGCATAGCTCGCGCCAGGGTCCATGACTTCCGGCCCCAGGCCACAGCGCTCCTGCTCCCTGGGCGTGAAGTGAACGAAAGTCATCTTCTCGCCCCGCTGGAGCCAGGCGTCATACGTCTCGATGCGATAGAGACACTGCGTCATGGCATCCGCGTTCTTGGGGGGCTTCGTTCCGGGAGGCAGGAAGTCCTCCATCGCGAGCTGGAGCGCCTTCAACTGAGTGCCATCCACGGTGGTCGAGGCTTCCTTTGTCCACTCCGGGAACTGGATACCGGCGGAGACCTCGGGCGGCGCAACTGGCGTCTTGGACCGCAGGTACATGCATCCACTCATGAGGCTCATGAGGATGATGAAGCCGACTGGTTTCATCTACGTAGCCTCCAGTTCGACTGCTGTCGATGCCAGCTCGTTTCCCACTCCGTGGCGGTCAATGGGTCCCCATTGGCCAAGTGTATGAGGACAGAGGAAACATCCGGAAGTTCGAGGGCATGGGCTGGCACGTCGAATGATGGGAACCTCGTCATGAAAATGCTTCCGCTGGTCGCACTCATTGCCTGTTCCAGCCTGCTGCACGGCTGCGCCCTGTTTGGCTACTACAAGCTCCCCAAAGCCGAGCGGGCATCGCCGGAGGAGGCAGCGAAAGTGACGTTCCCTGACTCGATGGAGCAGGGAACGCACCTGGACGGTCCAGCGATGGCGGCACTCGAAGTCGCGATGAACGACTTCCTTCCCCCGGACGCCAAGGCAGAGGCCCGCACCGAGGAACTGGCACGGTGCCTCTCACAGCGAAGCACCTACGACGTGACGGTATTGAAGCACGACGACCAGCTCTACTTCGTCAGCTTCCTTCCCAGGCTTTCCCGATGCGGAATCGAGCTCGACGCTCCCATCATGGACGCGGGCGCGACGTATGCCATCGACGGGCACGGGCGGATTCTGAGCGAGCTCTAGCTCGCTCGTGCAGACGCTACGGCCCGCTGAAGAGTGCGAGGCCACGCGACAACCAGGCGCGAGCCCTGTCCTCCACGGCATACGTGAAGCCGTCGCGCGAGCCTCGGGCGTACACCTCCTGGTAGCCCGCCGGTGCGTCCGGCACTGCATTCCCGAGCCACAACGTCTGCACGGCGCCGCCCTCCTCACTCACCTCCACGGAGGCCACGGGCGGAGACAGGCCCGCCTGCGCGTCCTGCACCGCCGCGTCGAGGAGCCGCGAGGCCTCGAGCCGCTGAAGCCAGAGGAGATGAGCCTCCACCTGTGACGCGTCGAACCGGAAGGACTCCGGTGGCGACTGCGGCTCACGCTGCACCCAGCCCTGCGCTTCCTTCGCCACCACCACCGTCGTGTCACCGGCCTGGATGCGCACCTGGCTCACCTTCTCCAACGCGAACCGCAGCAGGAGCAGGTCGCGGAAGTCCACCAGTCGCTTGCGCACCTGCGATGCCGCCACCGCGGACACCTCGTACACCCGCGCATCACCCTCCAACTGGACGAAGACGGTGTCCTTGGACTCCGACGCACGGCTCAGCCGCAACACCACCGTCTTCCCATTCTTGAGGCGCGCCTCCACCGTGTCATGCGCCTGGGTGAGCGCGGCCTTCGCCTCCGTGGCGGCCTCCCCCGCGAGCACGTCCTGCGCCTCGACCTCCAACAAGTCCCGCACGACCTGTTCGACCACGTGCGAGCTGAACCGGAAACCCTCCGGCACCTGCGTCCCCTCCGCGAGCCGCCAGCCGCCGGGCGCGCCATTCGACGTCACCGTCACCGGCGCTTCGTCCCCGACTCGAAACACCAACTGCGTGATGTCCCCGGGCGCCCCCCGCACCAGCCGCGCGTCACGCCAGTCCATGACACGCCGACGCCACAACCAACCCAACAACGAGGGGTGCTCGAAGACGTCCGCGTTGGCCGCCTTGCGCACGTAGGTTCCACCATTCGGCGCCCCATCCTTCCCGAGCACCAGCTCCAGCGGAGGGCGGCCCTCCTGGAGGATGCGGACCTTCAGCCCGCGCGCATCATCCAGCCAGAACTCGTTCAGCCGGTCGGCCTCGCCGGTGACGAACTTCGCCCCGGCCACCCGGGCCAGGGACTCCAGCGCGCCCTTCACCATCGCCTCATCCGCCAGGAAGTGGCTCTCCGGCGAGCCCGGTTCCGCGACCGTCCACCCACTGCCGTCCCGTTGCAGCGTGGCGCGGCGGACGCCCGAGAGCTCCAGCCCGGAGACGCGGGCCGGGTCGAAGCCCGACAGGTCCAACTGGCGTCCACGACCGCTGGCTTCCGGCTGCCCCGGCGGCTGCTCACCGGCGACGAACATGAACACGAGCAGCAGCACGGCTGCGCCAACGACGATGACCAGCGCCTTCTTCATGGCTCTCCCTCGGCTCCGGGCCCAGAGCGAACCCTTACTTCACCCCCACACGTCTCGGCATCCCCCTCCGTGACTTTCGGAGGGGACCGCTCATGGAGCCCCGGCCGTCGCCTTGCGCCGCCACGCGGCCGGCGTCACCCCGTGGACGCGGCGGAACTGACGGATGAAGTGCGTCACGTCCGCGTAGCCCACGCGCTCCGCGATGATGTCCACGCGCTCGTCCGTGCCACGCAGCCGGCGGCGTGCCTCCGCCATCCGGCACTCCAGAATCCACTCGCCCACCGTGCGGCCCGTCTCCTGCCGCACCACGCCCGCGACGTGCGCGGAGGAGCGCCCCAGCGCCTTCGCCACCTGCGCGAGCGACAGCGGCTCCAGGCAGTGCGTCTCGATGTACGTGAGCGCCTTGCGGCTCAGCCCCAGGGACGGCGGCTCGCTCGCGCCTGTCTGGACCGTCATGCGCTCCAGCTCGATGAGGACCAGCCGCAGCAGCGAGCGCGCGGCTTCCTCGCCCCCCGGCTCGTTCCGGGCCACCTCCTCCGACAGCAGGCGCATCCACCGCGCCAGCCTCCGTCGCTGCGGCAGCGTGGGCCGCAGCACGGGGTGACAGCCCTTGCGCACCCGCAGCAACGGCCCCAGGCGGTTCGCGGCCCCACCGTCCTCGCCCAAGGCATCCGGATGGAAGGCCACGCCCCACCCTTCCGCGTTCGAAGCGCCGGCCCCGTGCGCATCTCCGGGCGGAATCAGGTGGACGTCTCCCGCCCGAACCACCAGGTCCCCCGCGTGCCGCATCTTCGACTCGCCTCGCGTCACCAGCATCACCACGGCGTAGGCGTGCACGGCGGTGGCGCGCCCGTCCCGAGGGTGGACCTGAAGGCGCCCCGCCCATATCGGCAGCCGCCCTTTTTCGAAGTCCAGGCGCGACGACGAATCGGGCCCCCAGGGCGGCGGTCGTGGCTCGGGCGGCATCACCCCTTCGTAGCGAGCGAAGCCGCCGGGCTCAACCCTGAGCAGGTCCATGCGCGGCGCCCGCCCGTTCCAGGTTCAGGTCATGGTTCAACATGCCCGCCGCCATCATCCCCGCGGACGCGGCCACGATGGCCGCCTGCGCCCGGGTGCCGAGGTCCCCCGCCGCGTAGATGCCCGGCACCGACGTCTCGCCCGGGCCCTTCAGCTTTACGAAGCCCTCCTCGTTCAGCTCGAGCCCCAGCCGCTGCACGAGCGACGACTGCCGCTGGGGTGGACGGTCGAAGAGAATCTCCCGGGGCACCCGGGTACCGTCCTCCAGCTCCACCGCGTCCAACTTCTCCCCGGCCGCGATGAAGCCGCGAATACGCCGCGTCTCGAGCCGAACCCCCGCCTTCTCCAGCAGCGCACGCTTGTCGGCGGGCACCTCGAAACCGTCCATGGCGAACACCACCAGGTCGCGGGTCCACCCCGTCAACATCACGGCGAAGTCGAGTGACACCTCGTTCGTGGCCAGCACGCCCCAGGCCCGGTCCTGGATTTCCCAACCATGGCAGTACGGGCACTGGAAGATGGCCTTGCCCCACAAGTCGCTGTAACCGGGCAGCTCGCGCATCACGTCCACCATCCCCGTGGCCAGCAGCACCCGGCGGGCCTCCACCACGCCGCCCCCTTCGAGCGCCACGCGGAACACCGTCCCCGCGCGCTCGACGTCCAGCACCCGCGCCTCGCGCAGCTCCACGTCATAGGGGCGCATCTGCTCCCAGGCGACACGCCGGAACTCCCGGGGCGGGATGCCATCCCGCGTGAGGTAGGTGTGCACCTCCTCTGCTGCCGCGTTCCGAGGCGTCCCCGCGTCGCACACCAGGACCTTCTTGCGGCCACGCCCCAGCGCCAGCGCCGCGCTCAAACCCCCGGGGCCACCACCCACCACCACCACGTCCTTCACGTCCTTGCGCTCCATGTCATCCGTCCTCGTCGCGTCCATTGCGTGTCTGCAGCCCAGGGGCAGCACGGCACCGGCCAGTCCCAGCCCGGCGAGGGCCAGGGCCTCACGGCGCGTCCACGCCGCCCGATTCGCCATGGAGAAGTGCTAACCGGCGGCCCCCGGCCCCGGGAGGGCGCGGCTTCACGCCGAATCGGCGGATTCGCGCGTTCGTTGCGGCCCCCCTCGAGCGGCGCCACGGCGGGCGGCCTGACACCAGGGTGTGGCTGGCGGGCCGCAGTCCGAGCCTCCAGGCCCTGGTACGCGCGTTGCTATCCCAGCCCTCATCAGGAGGACGTCATGCGCTACGCCATGGTGCTGGGAGTCACGCTGGCCTCGTTCGGGGCCGCCGCCGAGGAGCGGTGGACCGCGCCGTACCAAATTGAAGCGTTCTCCGGCCGCACCGCCCGCGTCGTCCTGGGCGAGCATGCGCCGGAGGACGTGGCCTCACGGCTCCAGGTCATGACGCTCGTCGGCACGCAGGGCATGGCGGTGGCGCGCTTCCAGCGGACGGAGGCCGTGTGCACGGGCGAAGAGGGCGTGGACCTGCCGCCCGTCTGCCACACCGTGGGCGTCTACACACAGGCGAAGGGGACGCCGGACATCGGTGAGCACATCGTGGCCCTGGCGGGCACCGTCACCGGCACGGTGAGCATGCCCGCGCCCAAGACGGCGCGGGAGCGTCCTGTCCCGGGGCAGTGGACCTCGGACGCGTTCGAGCATCCCGTGGACGAAGGCTCCGAACCCTTCACGCCCGCGGGCTTCCCCGCCCCTGGCTACCGGTGGAAGACCTCGCCCGAAGGGCATGTGACGCTGGAGTCCAGCCGCGATGGCCAGAACGACGACACACGCGTCCCGCTGGACTCGTGCATTCAGGAACGACAGGGCCCCTTCACCCGGCTGGAGTGCTTCCCGGGCGCGCCACACATCGCGCCGGGCGACTCCCCTGGCGCATCCCTGCTCTACGTCGACCGGCGGCCACTCGTCGTCAGCTTCGCGGACTACGGCGAGGCCAGCACGGAGCTCGTCGCCTCACTGCGCGTCGGCGGCGACACGCAGTACCTGGTCCACGTGGGACTCAAGGGGCAGGCCGTCACCGGGCTGCTCTTCCGCGAGGGGAACGCGTGGCGCCTCCTCCTGCGCCCCGCGGACTATCCCGTCATCGGGTGCTGAAGCACGCGGCGACTACCAGCGCCGCTCCGGCTCCATGGCCGCAGGCCTGCGATTATCGGTGGGCTCCAGCCCGCTCGCCGTGGAGCACCGGCACACCTCACAGCCGCGCTCGCGGTCCATGGTGCAATTCACCCCGGTGACACACGTGAGGTTCCGAGACTCGGCACAGCGCGTCTCGCCCCTCTTCTCCTCGCGCTCCGAACCGTGACGGCAGCCGGCCAGGGCCGCCGCTCCGACGGTCGCCAGCATCAGCCACCGCTGCCCACTGCTCCGCATCCACATCCGCGTCATCGCCCACCTCACGGCACTCATATCGAGCGAAGCAGCCAGCGGCCAGCGACCCTCACGCCTCCGGCGCGGGCTGCTCCGTCTGCTCTTCCGAGGACGTGCTGTGCTTGCGGCGCCAGCGCTCCACCATCAGCAGCAGCGACGGGAAGCCCAGCAACACGATGATGAGGTTGATGCCGAAGCCCAGGTTGGCCAGGTCACCAATGGAGTTGAGGCCCGGATGCTTCGCCAGGATGAGCGCGACGAAGCCGATGGCGCTCGTCAGCAGGCCGCCCATGATGGCCCGGCCTGTCTCCGCGTACACGGAGACGAAGTCCGCGCCGCGCTCGCCCAGCCGCTGCACCAGGTGCACCCCCGCGTCCACCGTGGTGCCCACCAGCACCGGCAGCACCATGATGTTGAGGTAGTTGAACTGCAGCCCCAGCAGCGACATCAGCCCCACCAGGCCGACGACGGACAGCAGCGTGGGCAACATGCAGATGAGCGCGGTGCGCAGCTTGCCCAGCGTCAGCCACATGGCCACCAGCACGCTCAGCACCGCCGCCGCGAGGATGCGCGGCCCTTCGCGGGACACCATGTCCAGGATGTCCGCCAGGATGAGCGCCTCACCCGCCGCCGACACCTGACTGCCGTCCGGCATCTGCAGGCCACGCACTTCCTTGGCGAACTTCCGCGTGCCCTCGCCGTCCGACAGACTGACGCCACCGGCGTACACCAGCACCACGCCGCCCGTGCTGCCATCCAGGCTCTCGAACTGGTGCCGCACGCTGGTAGGCAGGGCCTCCTGGGTGAAGGGCTTCGCCTTCGCCATGTTCAGCGCGCGCACCAGCGTGTTGCGCGTGTCCTCGGGCAGCCGCTCCGGGTCCAGCTTCTCCAACTTCGCGGAGATGGCCTGGAGGATGGCCTGCTTCTCGTCCTGCCGCTTGGGGACCAGGTCATCCAGCGCGCCCACGAAGTCGATGGTGGACTCCTTCCCCCGCGCCGCCTTGCGCGCCTCCAACTGGCGCACCACCTCGCGCTCCATCTCCTGCGAATCGGTGAGCACCACCACCGGCGTCTGCGAGTAGCCCAGGATGTCGTTCACCTTCTGGTCCAGCACCGCTGACGCCTGCTTGTAGTCCTCCAGCGTGCGCGAGTCGTAGTTGAACGAGATGCGGTACGCCTGTGACACCAGCGCCAGCACGCCCACGCCCACCACGATGCCCACGCCCCGGTAGGAGCGCGGCAACCAGCGAGCCAGCAGGCTCAGCGGCCCGGCCGCCCCCTCTTGCTGCACCCGCGGCGACCAGCCGAAGCGCGTGGCCAGCCCCAGCAGCGCGGGCAGCAGCAGCACGTAGGAGAAGATGCTCACCAGCATGCCCACCGCGGCGATGATGCCGAACTCGCGGAACGCCCTGAACTCCGACATGGCCAGGCTGAGGAAGGTGAGCGCCGCCACCAGCGCCGCGATGAGCGCGGAGAAGCCGGTGTGCCGGAAGGACTCATCCACTGCTTCCTCGGAGTTCATCCCCTCCGAGCGCAGCGTCGTGTAGCGCCCCAACAGGTGGATGCCGTGCTCCACACCCAGACCGCCCAGCACCGCCGCGAGGAAGCCCGTCAGGAGGTTCACCTGCCCGTAGGCCAGCCCCACGAAGCCGTACGTCCAGCCCAGGCCCGCCATCACTGGCGCCATGGTGAGGCCCACCGACAACGCGCTGCGGAAGTGGAAGGCCAGGTACGCCAGCAGCAACACCATGGCCAGCGTGGACGCGCTCGCCAGGTCGCCAACGATGACGCGCTGCTGATCAATCTTCTTCTTGAAGGTGCCGGTGACGGCCGTCTTGAAGCCGGGCCCGTACTTCGACAGGTCCTGCTGCGCCAGGAAGTCCTCCACCTGGCCCACGACCTTCTTCGAGTAGTTCAGGTCCGCGGCGCTGCCCCGAGGCTTCGCCATCAGCACCACCATGCGCTCGGTGGGGTTGATGTAATAGAGGTCGCCCTGCCCGGAGAGACGCTGGTTGGCGCGGCCGGTGTACTTCTGCTCGATGTCAGCAAAGTCCACGGACGGAGGGTCCTCCTCCACCAGCGAGACGAAGAGCGGATTGGCCTGCTGCTTCTCCCAGAGGATGCGCGCGTCGATGCGCTCCTGGATGGTCTCCAGGTCCTCGACGTCCACGTAGTAGAGCGAATGCTCGTCGAAGAAGGACCGGGGCCGCTGGTGGGAGACGTAGCGAATCTCCGACAGCGCCCCGAGCTTCGGCGCCATGTCGTCCGCGAAGCGCTTGAGCACCTCCGGATCCGCGCCCATCCCCACCACCACCACGTTGCCCTGACCGCCGAAGCGCTTGCGCAGCTTCTCGATGTCCTGAACGCTGGGGAAGTTCTTCGGCAGCAGTCCCACGAAGTCCGCGTTGAGCGTCAGCGTCCTGGCGAAGTACGCGCCGAGCACGGTGAGCACCAGAGCCAGGAGCAGCGCCTGGAAGGGCTTCCGGTGGTTCCGCACCGCCAGGCGGCCCATGGCGCCTTCGAACCGCTCCGACCAACGCTTCTCACTCATGCTTGCGACACCTGCATCTGTTGACTGGCCGAATCGCCGGACACCTTGGGCACGCGCTAACGGGAGAGTCAACGCGTTTATGCCGTGAGGCGGAAAGTAAGGCTGCGAATCACCTGCCTCATGTAATGCACCCCTTGAGCGAATGCTCGCCTGCTTGTGACACCCGACACGCCGCCGCCCTGGAGGATGTGACGGGTTGGATGGCCTCCATCCGCGCTGTTGGCTGGCCCTACCCGGTGGGCAGACAAGCAGACGTGGACGTCTGCATCGCACCCCCACCGTGGTCACGTTCCCCGGCGACACGGGCTCGCGCATGCGAGCACACGAGGGAGGGGAAGCCGCTCCGCCCTCCGCGCGACCGGGAGGTCCGGGGCCGCGGGTGGTGGCCGCGAGCCGATGATGGGACCGCATCCGAACGACACGACACCTCCGGGCGAGCCGCGTTGGATGGGGCGCGTGGAGCGCGCACTGGGCGCGATGGCCGCGCACAACCACCGGCGTCCGGTGTTGGCGTTGCTGCTGGCGCTGGTGCTGGCCGCCCTGGGTGGCTTCCTCGCGCGAGGACTGCACCTCAACGCCAACCTCGTGGACCTGCTCCCGTCCTCCTTCGAGAGCGTGCAGGACCTGCGGGAGCTGGAGCGCCGCTTCGGCGCGCTCGGCTGGGTGGCGGTGGTGGGGGAAGGCGCGGACCCCGAGTCCCTGAAGCGCTTCGCGGATGACCTGGCGCCCAAGCTGGAGGCCCTGCCCGGCATCCGCTTCGTCGAGGCGCAGCGCCCCGGCGCCTTCTTCCGCGACCGGGCCCTGTACTTCCTGTCGGAAGAGGACCTGCGGGAGGTGCACCGCCGCCTGGATGCGCGGCTCCAGTGGGAACAGCAGCAGGCCAACCCGCTCTACGTGCCGCTGGTGGAGGAGGAGCCGCCGTCCCTGGACTTCTCCGACCTGGAGGCGAAGTACGCGGGCGGAGCCGGACAGCGGCTGTCCACCAGCCAGGGAGACTACTACCTGGATGAGGGCCAGCGCCGCATCGTGCTCCTGGCCAAGCCGGACACCACGTCCGCGGACCTGGGCTTCTCGCGCAAGGTCACCGATGAGGTGCGCGGGCTGCTCGCCGCGCAGGACCTGTCGAAGTACGGGCCCGGCTTCAAGGTAGACATCACCGGCACCTTCCAGAAGAAGCTGGACCAGCAGAAGCAGATTGCGCGCGACATCGGCGTGGCCTCGGCGGTGGCCACCGCGCTGATGCTGCTCTACCTCCTCTTCCACTTCCGCAGCGCGCTGGCGGTGGGGCTGGTGCTGACGCCCGTGGGCGCGGGCCTGGCGTGGACGTACGGCCTGGTGGCGCTCGTCTTCGGCGAGGTCAATCTCCTGACGGGCTTCCTGGGCGCCATCCTCGGAGGGCTGGGCCTGGAGCACGGCATCCACCTGCTGGGGCGCTACCTGCACCTGCGCGGCGAAGGCCACACGTCCGAGGACTCCACGCGCGCGTCCTTCACACACACTGGCGGCGCGGCGCTCGTCTCCGCGCTGGTGGCGGCCGTCACGTTCTTCGTGCTGGGCACCTCGCGCTTCCGCGCGTTCCGTGAGTTCGGCGTCATCGCGGGCGTGGGCATGGTGGTGCTCATCGCCGCCTACGTGCTGGTGCTGCCCGCGCTGCTGGGCCTGGCCTCGCGCTGGGGGTGGACACCCCGGCGCTCCTCCGTCATCACCGCGCGCTCCCCCACGGGCCAGTTGCTGTTACGCCGCCGGCACGTCATCACCGCCGTGTCCGCCGTGCTGCTGCTGGGGCTGATGAGCCAGACGGGGCGCGTGCGCTTCGACTTCGACTTCGGCTCGCTGGAGGACCAGGACCTGCCGTCCTTCACGCTGGACCGCGAGGTCAACCGGCTCATCGGCTATTCGCAGACACCGGTGGTGGTGCTCACGCAATCGCCCGAGGAGGAACAGGCGATGGTGGAGCGGCTCCACGCGCGGCAACGCGAGCGAGGCAAGGACTCCACCATCGACTTCGTGGCCTCCCTGTCCTCGCTGGTGCCCGAGGACCAGCCTCGCAAGCAGCGCGTCCTCCAGGACATCTCGCGGCTGCTGGAGCGCGTCCCGGAGGACCGGCTGGATGCACGGCAACGGGAGCAGGTGGCGTCGCTGCGCAGGCAGGCGGCCTCACCGCCCTTCACCCGTGACGACCTGCCGCCGAGCGTCCAGCAACAGTTCCTGGGCCGGCAGGGCACGTCGGGGGGCTTCGTCATGGTCTACCCGTCCGTGAACCAGTCGGACGGGAGGGCGGTCCGCACGCTGGCGCGGGAGGTTCGCGGCGTGGGGACACCGGAAGGCACGCGCGTCTCCGCGGCCGGCGAATCCATGGTGATGGCGGACATCCTCGACATGGTGACGCACGAGGCACCACGCATCCTCGGCGGCACCACGCTGGCGGTATTGCTGGCCATGTGGCTGACGCTGGGCGGCCTGCGCATCGCCCTGCTGTGCATGGCGCCCACCGTGGTGTCACTGGTGGCGCTGCTGGGGCTGATGCCGCTGCTGGGGCTGGAGTTCAACTACCTCAACATTCTCGTCATCCCGATTCTCATCGGAACGACGGTGGACGCGGGGGTGCACCTGCTGACGCGCTTGTCGTCACCGGGCCATGACTTCGTGTCGGTGTATTCGGAGACGGGGAAGGCCATCTGCGGCGGCTTGCTGACCAGCGCGATGGGCTTCGGTGCGCTCTTCCTCGCTGACCACCCGGGCCTCAACTCCATTGGCGCACTTGCCAATCTGGGCTTCGCCACCAACCTCCTCATCATGCTGGTGGCCTTCCCGGCCCTGCTGCTGGTGCTGTCGGAGCGCAGGCTGAAGCGCCATTCCGCCCGAAAGGAATCGCAGAAACGGGAGCCGCCGCGCCATTCGGGGCGCGGCGAGCCCACGCACGCAAGCTGAAACACACACACCCACGACGGAGGGAGCAGCATGGCGAAGCAGATGAAGCGGGGTTGGATGTGGGCCGGAGCACTGGCGGGTACTCTGGCGTTGGGAACCGCGTGTAGCGCGACGGAGGCTCCGGTGCAGGTGGCGCAGGTGGACCCGTCCACCGGACAGACGGTGACGCCGGGCACTGCGCCGGGCAACACCACGCCGGGCACGGGCCCCGGCACGACGCCGCAGACGGGCTCGACGAACACGAACCCCAACACCCTGCCCCCGGCGACGAACCCCAACACCCTGCCCCCGGGAACGTCCACGACGACGCCGGGCACGGGCGGCTCCGGCGCTACGGGCACCACGCCCTACAACACGGGCGCGGAGGGCTCCACGTCCACCGTTCCGGGCACCACGCCCTACAACACGGACGCGGGCACGGGCGGCTCCGGGGTGCTGCCCACGCCAGGCATCGGCACCACGCCCGAACTCGGCGCCCCGACGGGCACCGGGACATCCAACACCGTCCCCGCGCCTTCCGGCGTCGTGAACGACGGCGGCACCGGCTTCTAGCCCTCGCGGCGTCACCCTGAGGCAGCGCCCCATCCGGCACCGCGGGACTCGCGGCGCCGCGGATGGGGCGTTGCCATGCTGGACAGGCGCGCCCGCGCCTGCTTTGTCCCGCGGGCATGGAGACCCTCGTGACGCGCGTGTTGACGCTGCGCGTGGGCATGCCCCGGGAGCTGGGCGTGGCCGGCGCCGCCTCGCCGCTGGAGCGGCCCTGGACCAGCGCCATCTTCAAGGAGCCGGTGACGGGCCCGGTGTGGCTGTCACGCACGGGACTCGCCGGAGATGGGCAGGCGGACCGCAAGGTCCACGGCGGCCCGGAGAAGGCGGTCTTCGCCTATCCCGTCACGCACTACGACTTCTGGCGCGAACGCCTGGCGCGCGCCGACGTGGGCCCCGGCGCCTTCGGTGAGAACTGGGTGCTCTCCCAGGTCACGGAAGCGGACGTCTGCATCGGAGACGTGCTGCGCGTGGGCGGCGCACGCGTGCAGGTATCCCAACCTCGCCAGCCCTGCTGGAAGCCCGCGCGCCGCTGGGGACAGCGCGACCTGTCGCTGTTGCTCCAGCAGACCGGCCGCACCGGCTGGTACTACCGCGTGCTGGAAGAAGGGCCCGTCCAGGAAGGCGACGCGGTGGCGTTGCTCGAGCGACCCTTTCCCACCTTCACCATCGCCTTCGCCAACCACGCCATGCACGGCCACGCGCCGGAGGACGCCGCGCTGCTGGCGGAGTGTCCCTTGCTGACGCCGAACTGGCGTGACTCGCTCCGCAGACGCGCGCAGGGCAACCGCGGAGACGACCGCCTGCGGCTGGTGGGCCCCAACAGCGCCGACTGAAAGACATTGCCCGCACGGCAAGCCGTCCCCGCGTCTCATTTCCGCCGCCGCCTGAAGGGCAGGCGGCCATGGGAGGGGCCTCTAGCAGACCGCCCATCGGCTGCTCACGTTCCCGGCCAGCAGCAGTCAGACACAAACCGACCGGAGAACGAACCATGACGAAGTTCCTCAAGACGAAGGCCGTCCTTGCCTCTCTCGCCGCCGGTGCCCTCGCATTTGGCACCGCCTGTAAGTCCGACTCGGGCGCGACCCGAGAAACGACAGACACCACTGACACCAGCGGCATGGGCACGATGAGTGACCCGAACACCGGCACGAGTACAGACACCAGCACGGACACCACGACACCACCTGGCACGGGCGGCACGGGCATGGATGACCCGGCCCTGTCGCCCGATTCGGAGACCGTGGACCCGAACAGCGTGGACCCCAACGCGAACCCGACGCTGAACCCAGGCACCGGCGGCCCCGGCACGGAGGTGGACCCGAACCTCGACCCGGACATGAGCAGCGAGCCGGGCACGGGCGGCGCGGGTGACGTGGAGCCGCTCGACAACACGGACACCGATGAGCTGGATGCCGCTGACGACTCCAGGCTGGAGCCGGGTACCGGCGGCAGCGGCATGACGGACCCGGACACCCGGATGACGCCGCCCACGCCGCTCCCGGAGACGGGCTCGACGCGCTAGGCCGGCCCTCACTTCACCGCAACAAGACGATGCCCGCGGAGACCATGCCGCGGGCATTGCCCTTTGTGGCGCAAGACATGACGGCGAAAGAAGAGATGATGCCCGCGGCGCCTGTGCCTAGGGCATCGCCCCGTGTGTCATCAGCGTGGAACTCAGCTCACGCTGAAGCCCGGATACGGCTGCGGTGACTTCACCGGCTCGATGATGCGTTGGCTGCCACCCGTCCCCGGCGTGCCGGCGGGACCACCCTCCGGCTGCAGCGCGGGCGGACTGCCGCGCGGCGAGCGCTGCTCGTCCTCGGTGTCTGCATTCCGGTCAGGCGCGGTGGGTACGGCTTCAGGTGGAATGTGCAACACGTCCTTCTTGCTCATGGCGGCCTCCTTTCCTCCAACCTGGGGCCCCCCTCCGAAATGGGCACCTGGCATCTGGCCGCCTGCCTGAACGGATGCTTATGACTTTCTCTTGGAGACCCGCACACGGCCCGCCGTATGGATGAACCCACGCCTGCCGTGCGTGACCACGTTGAGGACGAGCGGGCAGCCACTGCCCGTCAGTGGCACCTTCAAGGAGAGCCACGCTGAAATAGTCAAACGAACCTGAACCTCGGTTCAAAAGCTGGGTGGGATGCGATGAGCGTGAAGTTGGCATTGGCCGGCAGGCGACGGAGAAGCGAACACCTGTTCTCTCCTCCTGAGGGCCCCATCCCCTGGCTCCAGCGGATGTCGTCGTGGTTCCACGAGCACCATGGCGAGCTGCTCGAAAGCGCCGTACTGGGCACCGGCCCCCTGGGTGCCCCCACGCTCCGGCTGCGGCTGCATCCGGCGGCGGGCGAGGTCGTGTTGGCGGCCACCTCGGGCGCCCACGTCTCCGTGTCCGCGGAGACGTCCGCCGTGGGCCCCGGCTACCACCGCTTCCTCTGCGACACGCTGAGAGCCATGGGTGACGCGCTCGGCATCCTCTGGGCGGAGGGCCGCGCGTCCTCAAAGGGGGGTGACCCCACCGGCTACTTCCACACGGGAGACGCCGGGCCCGTGGATGTGCACATGCTGGCGTCGCTCCAGGAAGCCGTGGGGTGGGTGCTGCGCATGCGCCGTCAGGGCGAGTCCGGCTTCGCGCTGTCCATGCGCTTCGGCCACACCTTCGAATATCCCGGTGCACTGCTGACGCCGCTGGGGCCTCGCGACGCACGCTGGCTGGTGGACGTGTACGAGGACCCGCGCAGGGGCATCGACGTGTTCCCCTGGTGGACGCCGGGCATCGACGCGCGCATGCGGCTCAATCGCGCGCGGTGCCGCCTGTGGACGGACGTGGTCTGGCGGCCACCGCTGCTGGACGACGAGCGCCACCTGATGCGCGACGTGGCCCGCCTGCTGGAGCAGGCCTGGCGCGAGGACCCGTCCCTGGCCTATCCGTGGCGGGAGTGGCAGGAGGTGCTCGGCTTCCTGGGCGTGGGAGGCACCCTGGCCGAGGAAGTCCACCAGCGCGCCTCGCAGGCATCTGGCGGCCCGCCCATGGGCTACCGGCGCGGCGAGGTCCAGGTGGCGCTGCCAGCGGGCTGGGAGATTCGCATCCCGGGGTCGCTCGCGGAGGCGCACCTGCAGGATGGAACCTGGGTGGCCCGGGACCATCGGCGCAGCGTGCGCTTCGTCCCCTTGGAGGACGGTGGCGCCGACAGCCTCATGCCCTCCTTCATGGAGCGCCGCGCGATGGACCTGGAGCACCACGGCAAGCGGGTCAGCGGACGGGCCTCACTCCGCATGGAACCGGGCGAGTGCCGGCTGACCGCCCTGTGCACCTCGGGCAAGCGCCGCGCCCTGTGTGTGGTGAGCTTCGACGACCCGGACGAGCAGGACTGGGCGCTGGGGACCTGGCGCTCACTGGACCACGCTGTCGCCGCGTGACGCTTGCCAGCCCAGAGGTGCCATCCCACATTGGGCAGGCCTTTCCATCAGAATCGAGAGCCTGCAATGAGTAGGGAAGTCTGGCCGGGCAAGCCCTGGCCTCGTGGCGCCACCTTCGATGGTTCAGGGGTCAACTTCGCCATCTACTCCCAGGTCGCGACCCGCGTGGAGGTCTGCCTGTTCGACCCCGCGGACCCGGCGCGCGAAATCGAACGGTTCGGCCTGCCGGAGTCCACGGACTTCGTGCACCACGGCTACGTGCCGGGCTTGGAGCCAGGCACGCTCTACGGCCTGCGCGTTCATGGCCCGTACGAGCCCGCCAAGGGCCACCGCTGCAATCCGCACAAGCTGCTGGTGGACCCCTACGCCAAGGCGCTCTACGGCGACGTGGACTGGCGCCAGCCGGTGTTCGGCTATCCACTGGGGCACGAGCAGCAGGACCTGGCGCGAGACGAACGCGACAGCGCGGCGGGCGTGCCCAAGTCCGTGGTGGTGAGCGACTACTTCGACTGGGGCAATGACCGGCGCCCGGACATCAGCTGGCGCAAGACGGTGCTGTACGAGGCTCACGTGCGCGGCCTCACCATGCGCCACCCCGGTGTGCCCGAACACCTGCGTGGCACCTACGCGGGCCTGGCCTGCCCGCCCGTCATCGAGCATCTGCTGAAGCTGGGCGTGACGTCGGTGGAGTTGCTGCCGGTGCATGCCTTCGCGGACGACTCGTTCCTCGACGACAAGAAGCTGTCCAACTTCTGGGGCTACAACACGCTGGGCTACTTCGCGCCGGAGCAGTACTACGCCAGCCGCAAGACGCCCGGCGCCGCCGTCGCCGAGTTCAAGGCGATGGTGAGGGACCTGCACGCCGCGGGCATCGAGGTCATCCTCGACGTCGTCTACAACCACACCTGCGAGGGCAACCACCTGGGGCCCACGCTGTCACTCAAGGGCATCGACAACGCGAGCTACTACTGGCTGATGCCGGACGGGCGGCACTACCTGGACTTCACCGGGTGCGGCAACAGCATCAACGCGTCCAACCCGCAGGCGGCGCGGCTCATCATCGACAGCCTCCGCTACTGGGTGACGGAGATGCACGTGGACGGGTTCCGCTTCGACCTCGCCACGGTGCTGGGCCGCACGGGCGAGGGGGCGTTCGACCGCAACGCGGCGCTGTTCCAAATCATCCACCAGGACCCGGTGCTCGGCCGCGTGAAGCTCATCGCCGAGCCCTGGGACGTGGGCCTCGGCGGCTACCAGGTGGGCGGCTTCCCTCCGCCCTGGCGCGAGTGGAACGGCAAGTACCGGGACGCACTGCGCCGCTTCTGGAAGGGGGATGAGAACCTCGCCAGCGAGATGGGCTACCGGCTTACGGGCAACGCGGACCTGTACGCGGAGGCACACCGGCGGCCCCAGGCGAGCATCAACTTCGTCACCGCCCATGACGGCTTCACGCTGCACGACCTGGTGACGTACAGCCACAAGCACAACGAGGCCAACGGCGAGCACAACCGTGACGGCGCGGACGACAACCAGTCGTGGAACTGCGGCGTAGAGGGCGAGACGGACCAAGCGGACGTCATCGCCCTGCGCGAGCGGCAGAAGCGCAACCTGCTGGCCTCCCTCTTCCTGTCCACCGGCATCCCGATGATTGTCGCGGGTGACGAGATGGGCCGCACGCAAGGTGGCAACAACAACGCGTACTGCCAGGACAACGAGCTGTCGTGGGTGGATTGGAACCTGGATGAGCGGCGGCGGAAGCTGCTGGAGTTCACGCGCAAGCTCATCCACTTCCGCCACCGCCAGCCGGTGCTCCAGCGCCGCCGCTTCTTCAAGGGCCAGCACCTGTGGGACTCCGAGCACAAGGACCTGACGTGGTTCCGGCCGGATGGCTCGGAGATGAAGGCGGAGGACTGGGAGAAGCCCTTCGTGCGCTCGCTGGCGTTCCTCCTGGGCGGAGACGCCATCCCCACGCCGGACGAGCGCGGGCAGCGCATCATCGGCGACGCGCTGCTGATACTGCTCAACTCGCACCATGAGCCGGTGACGTACAAGCTGCCCCCCACCGCGCAGGGCCAACGCTGGGAACTGGAACTCTGCACCACCGACGACAACCGGGGACCGGAGCCGGTGAAAGGTGAGACGTTCGAGCTCATCGGCCGCTCGCTCGCGGTGTTCCGGCAGGTCGAGGACTGAGGCAGATGCCGCATGCTAGGGTTCTCCGCCGAGGCCTTCCCCGGCGGGTGCGGCATGCCGGCGCCGGAGCGTGTGCCTGAGCGAAGCTGGTCCGCCGCCAGGGCGCTCGCACGAGCCGGAGGAACCGTGTCGCGGGATGCACAGGAAGAGGGCGTGAAGCAGGTGTACGGGGAGATTGCCTCGGCCTACGAGGCGCTCTTTCCTGTCCTGCACCGGTATGAGGAACGGGTGGAGCGGTTCCTCGCGGCGGTGGTGGCACCCGGCGCCCGCGTGCTCGACGTGGGGTGCGGGCCGGGGCTTCACACCCGGGGACTGGACGCCTCCATCGCCGTGGTTGGCACCGACCTCTCCGAGGACATGCTCGCGCTGGCTCGGACAGCACGGCCGGGTGGCGCGTGGCATGTACACAGCTACCACCAGCCGATTCCTCCTGACTGGGGCCGCTTCACCGTCGCGCTCGCCATTGGCTGCCTGGACTTCTGCGACGACCTGCCGCGCGTGCTGAAACACCTCGCGGAGGCGCTGGAGCCGGGCGGCAAGCTGCTCTTCACCGTGCTGGAGCGGCGGCCGGGGTTGGACGGGCACGAGGCGCCCGTGCAGCCGATTCAAACGGCGGGGCCGGCGGTGACGCTGCACCTGTACTCCTTCGAGGAGACCGCCCGGGCCGTCACGGAAGCAGGGCTACTCCCACGCACGTACGTGCATGCGCCCGGCTGGGTGCAGCTCACGGAACAGCGGACCATGTGGTTCGGGTGGTGGGAGGTGGAGCGGCGCTGAGCGCGTGGCTCCAGGACCGCACTTCCGGTGCCAGAGGGCCACAGCCCGGCCACTCCAAGGTGTGCACGAGGCTTGCACTGGACTCCTCCCAGGAGGCATCGACACGTGATTCGGCTGCGTTGGACCTGCATCGGGGCGTCTCTGCTGGCAATGGCCGTGGGCTGTGCGGAGGCCCCCCTCCGCGACGACACAACGCCGCCGAGCGTGTCGATTGCGCTCGTGGAGGGCGGATGCGACCCGGAAACGAACTTCCGGTGCCTGTGCGTAGGAAACGTCGGAGACGCGGCGCCCCACCTTCAGGAGATCGGCGTGGACCTGGACGCCCTGCAAGAGAACGGTTGGCCGTGCGTACCGGGTGACTTCGACCAGGATGGAGAGCAGGACTATGCCTTCCCGGGCGAGGGCTACTCGTGCAACGGGCCCGTCCCGGTGCGGGTGCTCTTCACGCGAGGCGGGCACCTGCGGGAAGTCCAGACGCTGCCGCGCAAGCTGAGCTGCCTTCAGCGCTACGTCTCCAATGACGCGTCCCTGCCCCCGGGACAAGGACTGGTCGACTGGGGTGAAGGGAATGCCACCTGGCTCTACCGGTTCGACGGTAAGGGTTGGCTCGCCACCTCCCATCTCTCCGAGGCGCACTGATTCGGTACAACCGGAGCACACCGCGCCAGGTCCCAGGCCCGCCTCGGCGTGCCGCTCGAACCCCTTCACTCCGACGCGGCATCGCCGCTGCCGAGGCTTTTGACGATGACGCTTCTTCCCCCTCGTTGGCTTTGTGCCGGTGCTCTTCTCATCACCCTGAGCACCGCCTGCACCCGAACCACGCCGGCCGCGGCGGTGGAGCGGAACATCCCCGTGGAGGCGCAGTCCCAGGGGCCGGACGAGTACGTGCTGGCGGATGACGTGAGCGTGCGGAAGCTGGCGCCTGGCGTGTGGTTGCACGTCACGGTGGTGACGCTGAAGCCATTCGGCCGCGTCTCCACCAACGGGCTCATCATCGAGGACGGTGAAACGTCCTTGCTGGTCGACACGGGCTGGGATGCACGGCAGGGCGCGCTGCTGCTCGACTGGGCCCGGGACACGCTTCGGCGTCCGGTCCGCACGGCAGTGGTGACGCACTTCCATGAGGATCGCCTCGGCGGTGTTCCGGCGCTCGTCCCGCATGGCATCCCCGTCCATGGCTTGGAGGAGACGGCACGGATTGCCACGTCTCTGGGCCTGCCAGGCCCCACGGAGACCTTCGCCGAGGCGAGCACGGTGGGCTCCCTGGAACTCTTCTTCCCAGGGGCGGGCCACGCGAAGGACAACATCGTCGTGTGGCACCGGGACAGCGGCGTGCTGTTCGGCGGCTGCTTCGTGAAGGACGGCGCCTCGACGAACCTGGGCAACGTGGCGGACGCGGACGTGGCGGCCTGGCCCGTGAGCCTGTCGCGGACGCGGCAGCGGTTTCCGGAGGCGCGCGTGGTGGTCCCGGGGCACGGACAGCCCGGTGGGCCGGAGCTGCTGGGCCACACGGAAGCGCTGCTCCGCTGAGCGGCCTCGCGGAGCAACCGGGCAGGCGCGGGCGATATAACGGTGCCTCGCCCGCACGGGCAGGAGCGTTGGCCAACACACCGTGGTGGGTCGCTCCACGCTCGCTCGCCTGCCGTTGAAGGTCTGTCCCTGGACATTCCCACACGGCTCCAGGGTTCACAGACATGGGCGCGAGTCCTTGCCGTTCCTACCGTCCCGCGGAGAAGCACGGGCCAATGGGCGTAGGGGACGGAGGGAGACATGAGGCTTGTGGCTGCGGTGTCGCTCGCGATGGTGGCGAGCGCGTGTACCTCGGTGCGGATGGAGCAGCGGGACGGTTGCTGGGTGAAGCAGACCCGGGCCTTTCCCTCCACGCTCAAGGAGGAAGTGGGGCCCTGCGCTCGGCCCGTGCCCGTGTGGTCCGAGGACCGGCTCACGCGGCTGGTGCAGGAGTGCGTGATGCACACGGACTACCGCTGGCAGAGCACCGCACTGGTGGCGTGGAACCGGAGTGAACCCCTGCCGGAGCGGGAGTCCGAGGAGAAGGTCCTCGCGGCCTGCATGGCCCGGACGGAGACCATCCTGAACACGGAGAAGGGCGCGCTGGAGCAGCGGCTGAGCGAGGTGGCGCAAGAGCGGGACACGCTGAAGGCGAGCATCGAGAAGGAGCGCAACCAGCATCAAGCCACCCTCACGGAGCAGCTCACGCGTCACGACGCCAGCATGGAGCGGGCGCGCAACCAGATGCATGAGAGCAACAGCCTGCTCGCGGAGGCGTTGGGTGAAGCAGCGAAGAAGCCCGCGCCATCCGCGGTGGCGACGGCCACCTCCACGTCCAGCAGTGAGGGACTGGCGAACACGCAGACCGACTCCACGCAGCGCAGCGACGCGGCGCTCCGGGGTGACGTGTCGTCCTCGGCACGACGGAGCTCGTCGTCACAGGGAACACAGACCGCGCCACCGCCAAAGGTGATGAAGCCCATCATCGACACGGACACGCCGCCCATGTGCGAGCTGTCTTCGGCGACGATGGCGAAGGCGAATCAGTCGCGGTCGTCCTCCGGGAAGAAGCGGCCCGGTGCCCGGAACGCGGCCGAGTGCACGCAGATGAAGCCTGAACCATCCTTCCAGCCCGCCGAGCCGGAGGAGGCCATCCTGGCGACGCCCGCGCAGCAGACGGCGAAGGCGCCCATCCCACTGGTGCCCCAGGACGCTGACGCCGTGAAGTAACGCCGGGACACACCACCACGGGGCCGCCTCTTCACACGAAGTGGGCGGCCTTCCGCGTGCTCGCCATCAACGTTGTCAGACACCACGCCGCGTCCCGTCGCTCGACCTCGGCGGAATCCAGAGGCGTCACGGGGCTGTCCCCGGGCTCCCAACTCCGGGCAGGGGCGCGCTGCGCCCAGGTGCCGGCGAGGGTGTTCCCGGGTCCATCGCTCGCAGTGGTTTCCTCAATTCGGACCGCCCGGCCGGGCCCCCGTCGGGTCCAACAGGAAGCAGGCGCCAGATGCGCCTGGCTCCGAACTAGCTCACTGGTAGAGCACAGGTCCAAATCCTGCGGAGAAGGTTCGATTCCTTCGTTCAATCCAGAGGGTTCCGCCGCGAGCTGACGTGAGCGCGGGTCCACCGCCTCCCACCCCTCCCACCTCGATGCCCGGCGTCCCGCCAGGGCGACAAGGTCCCTTCCGAGCCGTCAGCGGAAGCCCCTGTCGCCGTCCGCGGAGGTGCCCGGCGCGCAGGCGCGAGCAGCCAGGAAGCGGCAGGACAGGCAGTCCGCGCTCCACGTCCGTGAACGGTGGGGCCCTCACTTTTCAGCAGTACCCGGGACATGCGCGAGAACGCGCACTGAAACGTCCCGGTTCTTCAAGCTCCCCCGGAGGGGGAAAGGAGGTGCGCGATGAGCATCATGCGTGTGGATATCGGGCAGAATGAGCGGGCGTTCGTGCTGGTGGACGAGAAGCCGGAGCGCTACCTCGTTCCCGGCCGGTACTGGCTGCTTCACCCCTTCCGAAAGGTGCGGCTGGTGCGCGTGAGCACCGAGCAGCCGCTCGTCCAGCTCGACCCGGCGTTCCTGGCCCTCGTGCCGGAGACGGACCTGCAGGTCGTGGAGCTGAGCGCCGATGAGCGCGCCATCCTCTTCCACAAGGGCCGCCCCGTGCGGTGGCTCGGCCGGGGCCTGCACCAGGTGTGGACGGTGGAGCGCCTTCCCAGCCGTCAGCTGACGCCCGGCGCGCCCACCGTGCACGTGGAGCGCGTGGACACCTCGGGTGTCACCACGGCGCCGCTGCGTGACGACGTGCGTGCCCTGGTCCCCGCCAGCGACTACACAGAGGCCACCGCCACCGAGGGCTCCGTCGTGCTCCGCTACGTGGATGGCGTGCTGGACGCCGAACTTCCTCCGGGCCGCCACGCCGCGTGGACCGTCGCCCGCAAGGTGCAGCTGGCCGTCATCGACCTGCGCGAGCGCCTGCTCCACGTCACCGGCCAGGAGGTGATGACGAAGGACCGCGTCACGCTGCGCCTCAACCTGTCAGCGGCCTTCCGCGTCTCGGACGCGCGTCGGCTCGCTGTCGTGTCCCGCGCTCCGGATGACGTCCTCTACCTGGCCATGCAGCTGGCCGCGCGTGAGGCCGTGTCGGAGCGAACGCTGGATGAGCTGCTCGCCTCGCGAGAAGCCGTGGCCGAAAGCCTCTTCACCCAGGTGAAGGACCGCGCCCACACGGTGGGCCTGGACCTGCTGCGCTTCGGCATCAAGGACGTCGTCCTCCCGGGTGAGATGAAGGAGCTGCTCAACCGCGTCATCCAGGCGCAGAAGGAAGCGGAGGCCAACGTCATCCTGCGACGCGAGGAGACGGCCGCCACCCGCTCCATGGCGCAGACGGCCAAGGTGCTGGCGGAGAACCCGCTGCTGGTTCGCCTCAAGGAACTGGAGGCCTACAAGGACCTCGCGTCCAAGGTGGGGCAGGTGCACCTCGTCCTCGGCGAGGGCGCGGTGCCCACCCTGCAGCTCAAGAGTCACTGACTCGCAAATCAATCTCGGGTTAGCCTCGCGGCCCCACACCCGCGAGGAGCCTGAGATGTCGTCTTCGAACCACTACGTCCCCAACCTGCGCGATATCGAGTTCAACCTCTTCGAGTTCCTCGATATCGGCCGAGCCTCGCTGGGCCACGCACCCTTTGGGGACCTGGACGAGACGGCCGCACGCCAGATGCTCCAGATGTTCGCCCAGCTCAGCACCAACGAGCTGGCCCAGAGCTTCGAGGAGCCGGAGCACAACCCGCCGAAGCTCGAGAATGGCGAGGTGACGCTGCCGCCCGGACTGAAGAAGGCGATGAACGCCTTCTTCGACGCGGGCATGCACCTGCTGGAGCAGCCGCCACACCTGGGCGGCCTGGGCGCGCCGCCCTCCCTGGGCTGGGCCGCGTTCGAGCTGCTGGTGGGCGCCAATGCCTCGCTGGCCTTCTACACGCTGGGCAACCTGCTGGCGCGCATCATCGACCGGCTGGGCACGGACGCGCAGAAGCAGCGCTTCCTGCCGCACATGCTGGACCGCCGCTGGGGTGGCTCCATGGTGCTCACCGAGCCCGACGCTGGCAGTGACGTGGGCGCCGCCCGCACCAAGGCCCGCCGCGTCTCCGACGACGTCTGGGAAATCGAAGGGGTGAAGCGCTTCATCACCAACGGTGACTCGGACATGTCCGAGAACATCATCCACATGGTGCTCGCGCGTCCGGAGGGCGCGGCGCCTGGCACCAAGGGCCTGTCGCTGTTCGTCGTGCCCAAGTACTGGGTGAACGAGGACGGCAGCCTGGGTGAAGCCAACGGCGTGGTGTGCACCAAGCTGGAGAAGAAGATGGGGCTGAAGGGCTCCGTCACCTGTGAGCTGACCTTCGGCGACGGGAAGCCCTGTCGCGGCCTGCTGCTGGGCGAGGTCCACGACGGCATCCGGCAGATGTTCTACATCATCGAGCAGGCCCGCATGGCGGTGGGCGTGAAGTCCATGGCCACGCTGTCCGCCGGCTACGGCCGCGCGCTGGCCTTCTCCAAGGACCGCCTCCAGGGCGCGGACCTGATGCAGGCCCGGGACAAGACGGCCCCCCGCGTGCCCATCTTCCGTCACCCCGACGTGCGCCGAATGCTGATGGCGCAGAAGGCCCACGCGGAGGGCATGCGCGCGCTGTGCCTCTACACCGCGTTCATCCAGGACGGCGTGGAGCGCAAGGGCGGCCACCGCGCCACCGAGGCGGGTGAGCTGGACACGCTCAACGACATGCTGCTGCCGCTGGTGAAGGGCTACTGCTCGGAGAAGGCCTACGAGCTGCTGGCGCTGTCGCTCCAGGTCCACGGCGGCTCCGGCTACCTGCAGGACTACCCGGTGGAGCAGTACATCCGGGACCAGAAAATCGACACGCTCTACGAGGGCACCACGCACATCCAGGCGCTCGACCTGCTCATGCGCAAGGTGGCGCGTGACGGCGGCGCGACGCTCCAGGGCCTGCTGTCCCAGATTCGCGAGACGGCCGAGCGCACCGGTGAGGGGAAGGAGCTGGAGGCCGAGCGCGCAGCGCTGGGCCGCGCGCTGGGCGATTTGGAGACGATGCTCGGCACGCTGATGGGCAAGCTGGGCGAGTCCGTCTATCACGTGGGCCTGCAGGGCAACCGCGTGCTGACCGCCGTCGCGGAGGTCGTCATCGGCTGGCTGCTGGTGCGCCACGCGGAGGTCGCGCTGGAGCGCATGAAGAGCAACCCCGGGGACCGCGCCTTCTACGTGGGCAAGCTCGCCAGCGCCCGCTGGTTCTGCCACGAGGTGCTGCCCGGCGTCGCCCACGCCGCCCGCATGGTGGAGCACGGCAACCTGGACCTGATGGAGGTGCCGGAAGAGTCGTTCTGACGCGGAGACACCCAGGCGAGCCTGGCCACGGGTGCCAGGCCCGCCGTCGCGGCCGGGAGGCGCTCGCTACTTCCTCAGCGCGTCCCCCGGCACCGGCAGCCCGCGCGCCGCCAGGTCACGCTCCACGTACAGCCGCAGGACATGCATGAAGTCCTGCGCGTTCGTCACCACGCCAAAAGCCTGGTGCGTGCCGCGGTCCTTCAGCTTGCTCACCACGAACTCGGACGAGTCCACGCAGATGGTGGGCAGCTCCCGCAGCGAGCCGTCCTTCTCCGTGACGAACGCCGGCAGCATGTTTCCGGTGGCGATGGCATGCAGCGCCGTGGCGATCATCACCGCCATGGTGGACTTCACCGCGTGCTCGCGCATGGCCACCTGCGCCTCCAGGTTGTCCGTCACCACATCCGGCAGCGGTCCGTCGTCACGGATGGAGCCCGTCAGCACGAAGGGCACCTTGTGCACCACGCACGCGTGCATGATGCCGTTGGTAATCACCCCGGCCTCCACCGCCTTGGCGATGGAGCCCGCCGCCCGCACCTTGTTGATGGCGCGCATGTGCAAGCCGTGGCCGCCCGAGGTGGCCTCGCCCGAGCCGCTCATCCCCAGCGTGGTGCCGAAGATGGAGGCTTCGATGTCATGCACCGCCACCGCGTTGCCCGCCAGCAGCGCGCCCACGAAGCCATTGGCGACGAACCACGTCATGTCCGCGCGCGCCCGCGAATGCACCAGCGCCGGCCCCGTCACCCAGATGGGGTAGCCCCCGCGCTCGCGCTCGTCCACCAGCACCCGGGCCATGTGCGCGTAGTCGATGGGCTTCTCGCGGGACACCGCGCTCGTCATGAACTTGAACTCCCCCTCACCCTCATCCGCGAGGTAGGCGGAGTTCACGAACACGCCTTCGCTGCCGTCCTCCGCGAGGCCCACCACCACGCGCTCGCCCGCACGCACGCGACGGCCTTCGCGAATCCACAGCTCGCCTTGGGCATCCAGCACCAGCGCCCCGTCCATGCGCGGCTCGCGCGGCATGCGCCACGCGCCGCCCACGCGCACGTAGGTGGGTAGATTCGTCGTGGTGAAGAAGCCCTCCGGCAACACGCCGTCCGCGGGCGCAGGCTGGAAGCGCGCGTCCGGACAGGAGGAGAAACGCGCGGCCGTGAAGTCAGGATGAGGAATGGAGCTCACACCAGCACCATGCGCGGAGCCCTCGCCCGCTTCAAGCGCCTCGGCATCCGCGGGCCACCAGATGTCAGGGGACGACAGTAAAGCCGGGATTGCGCGTCATTACATCCGCGCGTCCACACCCACTCCGCCCAGCCGAGGACGGCTGCTGACCGGGGCCAGCTCACGAAGCAGCAACTCCGCGTCACGAGCCGCGGCATGTCGCAGCCCGGCCGCCTCGTCTGGAGCGTGGGCGTCATAGGACGCGGCGGCCAGCGCATGGTCCCCAGTTGGAAAGTCAGGCAGGCCTGCCGGTGGAAGCCGGCCCTTGTGGCGCTCCCTCAGTCCTCATTCCCGTGGGAAGCGGGTGGCGGCTGGGTCAGGTGGCTGTGCGCAATCGCGGCCAGCTCCTCCAACCTGGGCACACGCCACGTCGCCGCGTTTCGCTGACGCCAGGCATCCGCCCACGCCATGAAGGTGCGCAGTTGCTCCGTGCTGGGTGACACCTGCCAGCGCCGCCGCTTCGCCAGGGACAGCGCCTCCAACGGTGGATGCCCCAGCGCCACCAGGACGCACAAGGCGAGCAGCGCGCTGCGCCCCACCCCATGCTCACAGTGGATGTAGACCTTGTGGCCCTGGGCCAGCTGGTCCGTCACCCACGCGACGCCGTCATCCAGCCGGTCGCCACGGATGGCCCGGAGGTCCTCGGTGGGCAGGTGCAACAAGGTGATGCCGTGCTCGCGCAGGACGTGCTCGTCGTCACAGGCCTCCACCCGCACGTCCACCACACAGCGGATGCCAAGCGCCCCCGCGAGGTGCTCCGCCGTATCGATGGGGAAGCGGCCCCCCACCGCCAGCGAGGGCAGCACCCAGTCCAGGTTCAATCTCCGGGACAGCGCGCTCATGCCGCCCAAGGTAGGGCAGCTCGCTGGCGCTGGCAGCCTCCGCGGACGCCAGGACGCTTTTCGAAGTGTTTTTCGACCCACCTTCTGGAGAATTCGCTGGAATCACGGGGGGTTCCGGGGCGCTGGCCTTGAAAATCAAGAGGCACGCAACTCCGGGTCTCAGGCTCCGAGAATAGGTACAAGACGTACATGCGGCGCCCTCGCGCCGCTCCAGACCCTACGGAGCCCCCCGTGAGCAACATCCACCGCATCAAGTCGGGCGACACCCTCTCCCACCTGGCGCAGCGCTACAACACCAGCGTCAGCGCGCTGATGAAGGCGAATCCGCAGATCAAGAACGCGGACCTCATCTACGCCGGCAAGTCGCTGAACATCCCCGGTTCGAAGGACACCTTCGAGAGCGGCTCCGCGGGCCGCGCGGGTGGCGCCACGGGCGGCGGCGGCAGCAGCAGCGGCGGTGCGCAGGACGTGCAGGGCCCCAGCAGCTCCGGCCCCGGCGTCCGCGGCCCCAAGGGCAGCCCCTTCGAAATCGCGTCGCAGCACCTGGGCAAGAACGCGGGCTCGCTGAAGCTGGAGAAGAACGGCGTGGGCGCGGACATGGAGGACTGGGTCCCCAACAACGTCAACTGCGCCAACTTCGTGTCCGCCGTGCTGGAGCAGTCCGGCCAGATTTCCGACTCGCAGCACGACAACAGCGTGATGGGCCTGATGGCCAAGCTGGACAGGGACCCCAAGTTCAAGCGCATCGACCTGAAGGACGCGAAGCCGGGTGACGTGGTCTCCATGAAGACCAACGGCGGCCAGCACGTGGTGATGTTCGCGGGCTGGAAGGACGGCAAGCCGACGTTCATCGGCTCCAACAACGTCAACTCGGATGGCTCGCAGCGCGTCACCATCTCCAGCATGAACTACCCCATCATGGCGGTGCACCAGTACCGGGGCTGAGCGCCCTCACAGCCATGAGCGAGCACCCACGGGGCTCCGCGTCCGACCTTCCAGGCGGGCACGGGGCCCCGCTGGCATTCAGGCACCCGCAACGGCTCAAAGGCGGGGCGCCAGCGACAGCGCGGCTGGATGAGGCGCGCGCGTCCCGGCTCCTCTCCGAGCACGACCCGCTCGCCCCGCCCAAGCAGTGAGCGCTCAGGGCGCGCCGCGGCCCGCGTGCAGGCAGACCACGGCCTCATCCAGCAGGTCGAGCGCCGCGTCTGACCAGCCCCGCAGCTTCATGCGCGGGGACACAGACGTGGTGAAGGGGATGAGGCCGGCGACGGCGGCGTCCTCGATGAGCTGGGCCTGTTGCTCGGGGTTGAGCTGGGCCCAACGCTTTTCGCGGCTCACGCCCTTGCGCCAGTCGTATCCATCGCCGGACCACTGCGCGGCCAGCGCGGCGCTCAGGTAGGCCGTGCCGCCGTGCTGGTGCTGCCACACGTGCGTCAGCTCATGAACGAGCAGGCCGAAGTCCACGCCTCCGCTCCGAGGCGGGACGAAGACGGTGTTGCCGTGCGCGAAGGCCCGCCCGGGAAGGCCCAGCAGGCCCAGCCGGCCAACCTTCACCCGCACCGCCGCGTAGTTCAGGCTGTCTCCGAAGATGGGCCGCAGGCGGACGATTTCCTCCGCCGAGAGGCGGCGGCCCGGCGGCTCCAGACCGACCAGCACCTGCACCGAGCTGAGCACGCGCCCGCCCACCATCAACACAGCATCCGCGGGGAGCTGCGCCACGCGCGTCAGGCCCTGGCCCAGTTGGGGCAGTCCCTCGCGAGGCCGGCCGCGCGCGCACTGCGCCACGCCTCCGCCCATCGCCTTCAGCACCACGCCCACGCTGCGCGCCACGCCCACCGACGCGCTCGAGACACCGGTGAGCAGACCCCGGCCCGCATCCACCAGCCGCTCGGAGAAGGTGGCCGCGTGGCTCATTCCATGTTCCTCAGCGCCCCGCCGTCATGGCGCGCAGCCCGGAGAGCCCCATGACGGACTCCACCAGCGTGCGCAGCGCACCCGGGCGCCACGGGCGGGACAGCGCGAAGTGCGTGAGGCTGGAGGCGCTGTAGGCCGCCGCCACCTCGGGACGGAAGTAGGACGACACGAGGATGCGTGGCCCCGCCAGGTCGCGCTCCACCAGCCGCGCCAGGAAGGTCGGCACGGCCGCTCGCTCCACGGAGTCCAGGTCCACGATCACCGCCTCGGGCACCACGCCCAGGTCCATCCGACGATCCGCCGACGCGATGCCCAACGTGGGGACCAGCTCGAAGTCTGACGCCAGCTCGCGGCCCATCGCCAGCCGGAAGAGCGGCTCCTCCGAGACGAGCATCACCCGAGGCCCCTTGGGCACGCTCCGGTGACGCCGTGCGGGCGCGGGAGTGGGCTCGATGGGAAGACGCAGTGCGCCAGCCTCCACCAGATGGCGGGCATCGAGGAGGGACTGCGCACGGCGAATCAGGGGGGAGGGGGCGCTGGACACAACGCGACAATAACCAGCAATAGCGGAAATATCAATCTTTGCTTCAATTGCTGGACACAATTCCTGTTTTTCCGGACCTCCAAACCCGTGGAGTTGGGCACCTTGACACGCCCGTTCAGTGAGTCAGGAGTAACACCTATCCAGGTGTATCGGGTCTGGATTAACCCACTCTATTCCGCTGCCTTCGGCGGATCTCCCAGGGCAACAGCCGCTCGCCGAGCATCCCCGGCGTGGGGAGGTCCGTGGAGCCGCCGCGCTCGAGCGCCTGGGTGAGCACCGCCACGAGAGACGTGCCGACGACGGGGACGTCCGCGGCCCGCTGCTGCGCGCGCAGGATGGGGATTCCTGGCCGCCCACCGGCCACGGTCCAACCATGGATTTCATTCGGCTTGGGCTTCGGCAAAGGCACCAGCTCGCTCGCCTTCAACTGGACGACGCATTGGAGCCCACTTCCGTGCCCATCCCGCCACGCGAGCACGGTGCCATCGGGGAGGTCGACGAGCGCCAGGACCGCCGTCATGTCGCTCCCATCCGAGTCGAGGGGAATGTGGACCTCCGCATGCTCCGAACAGGGGCGGATGCGCCACGCGCGCTCGCCGGGGAACAGCGTGGCCTCCTGAAGGTGGTCATAGAGGGCGTTGAGCTCGGCCCCGCCGCGGAAGGTGCCCACGCTGGTGGCGCGCGTCCCCGCATGCTCCGCGAGGATTCGCTCGACGAACTCCAGGAGCGAGGCCCCCTCTCCCCGTCGTACGACGACCCCTGCCCTGGGCAGGAGCGCGCCCGCGCCATCCACCTCCACCGTCAGGACGCCCGCCTCCAGGCTCCACGTCTCACGCATGCCGCCGGGCGGTCCGTTCACATGAAGAGCCACGCTCGAGAGGCGTGCCGGAACCTCCTTCAACGACACCCCCGGCCCCCCAGGGCCCAGTGCCTTCTTCTTCGCCTTGCGCGAAGCCATCAGCTCGGCATGAGAGCGCTCCAGCAGGGGGTTCCGTCGCGAGTAGCCCCCGGCGGACGCGACGTAGGGGAACAACCGCGCCATCCAGCCCGTGGCGAGCTCCCCGCCATAGGCCTCCCGGGGCTTGTAGAGCTGCTGCCAGAACGGCCGGTGGGGATTTCCCTCGGCTGCGCTCACGAAGGCGTCCGCGATGGGCACCAGCGAAGACGTCCACCACCCCAGGTCCAGTTCATGGATGACGTCGATGCGGCGGCGGATGGAGCGCCAGTCCTCGGGCGTTCCCAACAGGGTGATGCGGGGGATGCCGCAGACCGTCGTGAACGCATAATCGAAATACGGCGACATGGCGTCCATCAGCACCACATCTCCCGCCATGCGCTCGACGTCGGTGCTGGTGGAGAAGTCACACGACAGCAACCGGGGCAACCCCGGGCCCAAGGCCTCGCGGAGCTGCTGACGAAACGCGGAGAGCAGCAGCAAGAAGTCCGGCGCCTCCGTCGGCGGCGAGATGACCTCGACGTTCAGCGTCTTCCGGCCCGCGTGCCGGACGAGGCGGCTTCGGAGGGACTCCGCGTTCAACCGGATGTGCTGCGCCACGCCCTCCGCGAGGGTGAGCCAGATGGCGTCCGGCGAAAGCACCAGCGGCCGATGCTCCGCGAAGGCCGTGTGGACGGCGGCCAGCAACGGATGAACACCCCGGGTCTCCAGCACCCGCGTGCCCGGCCCAGGCGCCATCCAGAGCGCGTCCTTCACGAACGTCTCCAACGGCGCGGTGACGGGAGGCGCCGAGGCCTCCTCGACGGAATCCACCTCGAACGTCAGCATTGGCTGCCCCTCCCGGTGACCTGGATTGTACAGGGCACACGGCGCCCTGTGCGCCGGCCGATGCCTCGGCGGCGCTGTCCTGACCGGGGGCGTGTGACAGTCCCTCCAGCCCGGGCGAGGCGGTTGCCCGCCCCGTCATCCACGCCCCGCGCTCACTCGAACTCGAGCGCGCGCTGGAAGTCGGCCGGGTTGGAGGCCGCGCTCTGCGCCGTCTCCAGGGTGATGAGTCCCTCCCGATAGAGCTGCGTCAGGTGCTGGTCGAAGGACTGCATGCCGAACATGTCTCGGCCCTTCTCGATGACGTCCTTCAGCTCGTTGGCGCGGTCGTCGCGGATGTACTGCTCCACCGTCTTCGTCTGCACCATGATTTCCAACGCCACGGTGCGGCCCTTGCCGCTGGCCCGGGGCAGCAGGCGCTGCGACACCGTGGCCTTGAGGCAGTCCGCCAGGCGCATGCGCACCATCGTCTGCTCTTCGGCGGGGAACACCGACACCAGGCGGTTGATGGTGCGTGACGCATCCGTCGTGTGCACCGTGGAGAGCACCAGGTGGCCCGTCTCCGACGCCTTGAGCGCGATGTCGATGGTCTCCGTGTCGCGCATCTCGCCCACCAGGATGACGTCCGGGTCCTGGCGCAGCGCCGCGCGCAGCGCAATCGCGAAGCTCTGCGTGTCCGGACCAATCTCCCGCTGGGAGATGGAGGACTTGATGTTCTTGTAGATGAACTCGATGGGGTCCTCGATGGTGAGGACGTGCAGGTTCTCCGTGCGATTGATGTGGTCAATCATCGCCGCCAGCGTGGAGCTCTTCCCAGAGCCCGTCGCGCCCGTCACCAGCACCAGCCCGCGCTCGTTGCCGGCAATCTTCTTCAATACCTGCGGCAATCCCAGTCCGTCAATGGTTGGGATTTCGTCCGGGATGATGCGCAGGATGCACGCCAACGAGCCCCGCTGCCGGTAGATATTCACCCGGAAGCGCGCCACGCCTGGGAGGCTGTAGGACGCGTCGCACTCCTGAAGCGTGTCAATCTGCTTCTTCACCTCGGGGTCCGACACGACATGGACTGCCACCTGTCGCGTGTGGTCCGCGTGAAGCTTCTCCATCTTCAAGGGCCGGAGCGCACCATTGACCCGGTAGATGGGCGGATCCCCCGGCCGGAAGTGGATGTCCGATGCACCGTTCTGCACACCGACCGCGAGCAGCTTGTTGAGCGTTGCCAGATCCAGGGGAGTGACCCTCGTCAGCAAGGAAGGCCCCGGACTCTAGGCGGATACTCAACAGTTGCACATGGTTCGCAATCACCCCGGGGCAGACACCAGAGTCAGTTCCGCAATCTCAGGCGAGGGCCCCAATCGCAGCGGCGGCCCCCAATAGCCTGTCCCTCTGTGGGTATAGACGCGCACGCCGGCAATGGTTGCCAGACCGCGCACCACCGGCTGCTGCAACTTGACGAGGAACATGAAGGGAAACACCTGTCCACCGTGCGTGTGCCCGGAAAGCTGCAGGTCTACCATCACGCCAGCCTCCGCCACGCGCAGGGCGGACCGGGGCTGGTGGGCCAACAACAGACGCGGCACGCCCTGCGGCGCCCCGCGCAGTGCCAGCTCCGGACGGCTGGCATGCGAGGGAATGATGTGGCCCGCGTCATGGTCCGTCACCCCCGCGATGGTGAGCCGCGCTCCGTCGCGCTCCACCACCCGGTGCTCGTTCTGAAGGACGGTGAGCCCCAGGCGCGCCACCTCCGCCGCCCAGGCCGGTCCCCCATGGTAGTACTCGTGATTGCCGGTGACGTAGAAGACGCCCAGTGACGCGCGCAGCTCCGACAGGGGCTTCACCTCGTCCCGTAGCGCGTCCACGGGGCCGTCCACCAGGTCGCCCGTCACCGCCACCACGTCCGGCTGGAGCGCATTCACCTGCTCCACCACGCGCCGCAGCCAGCGGCCGTCCAACGTGGGCCCCACGTGGATGTCCGAAATCTGCACCACCCTCAGGCCGCTGAGCCCGGGTGCCAGGCCCGCCACCGGCACCGTCACCCGCTCCACCGTCGCCCGGCCACGCGCCGTGATGAAGGCGTACACCACCGCCGGCACCGTCACCCCCACCGCCACCAGGGCCTTGCCCCGGGCCAGGGCCAACGCGTCCGTCACCACGCCCGACCACGACAGGCCCAGCCCCACCAAGTCCGCGACCACCACCGCGCTCAGCAGGATGCCGAAGGCGCCCAGCCACACGTAGGACGTCCACTGGAGCACCTGCGCCCAGAGAGTCGGTTCGCGGCGCGACGCCACCATCCCCACGGGCAGCGACAGGAAGAGCAGCGCCACCAGGACGGGCCCCAGCCATGCCCACGGCAGGGGCAGCTGCGGGCTCACGAACAGGCGCACCGCGATGTACGCGTGCAGCCCGCCCATCAACGTGAGGATGCCACCCAGCGACATCAACCACCGCAACGCCAGCGACAGGGACACTCTAGGCCGCTGGGCCTCCTGCTCCACACCTGGGGTCAGCTCCGCCACGAACGACGTCCTCCTTCTCACCGGTGCCAGCCATGACCGCGTCCGGAACGCGGGGACATAACGACAACAGACTGCCGATGCCCGGCAACCCGCCCGTACGCCAGGCGAGGCAACGCCTCAGCTCGTGCACCACACGTAAGGCACGGGCGGCGGCTTGGCGAGCCAGCTACGTTCAAAGCATGAAAACTTCACGTATCTTCACAGCCGCACTGCTTGCAGCGGCTGGCTCGGCCTGGGCCCAGCCCGTCCAGTACCTGGACCTGCGAACGCCTCGGGTCGCGCTCAACGCGCGCGTCACCGACCGCGACCTCACCAGTCCTGACCTGCAGGTCGGCTTCAGCGACGGCTCCCTTCGAGGCCGTGCCTTCGGCAGGCCCCTCAACCTCACGCTGGACGCCGCGCGGGTCCGCGGCATCTATGGAAGCGGTCCCGTGGACCTGCGGATGACGCAGGAAGAAGGAGCCCTGCGCGCCAAGGGCACGTTCGGAGGGCAGCTCACCGACTTCCAGGTGACGCCGCAGACGTTCAAGGGCGACGTGGGCCGGTGCAGCTACCAGCTCAAGGCCTCCGAGGAGGGCCGCTATCAAGGCTGGCGTTCATGTCTCGCCGGATTGGAGAACCCGGTATCGCTGTCGATTCCGCCTGCCATTGGCGGCAACGACGCCCGGCTCGTGGCCACCCTGGCTTTGATTCTGTCGCGGTAGCCCCACCGCCGGGCGGCTATGGTGCGCGCCGTTTCCCTCACGACGGAGCGCATCCATGGCACGCATGCACGAAGTGGACTTCCACATCTACGGCGAGGACCTGCAGTTCGTCGAAGTGGAGTTGGACCCAGGAGAAGCCGCGGTCGCCGAAGCCGGCACCCTCATGTACATGGAGGACGGCATCGAGATGGAGACCATCTTCGGTGACGGCTCGGAGAAGACGAGCGGCTTCTTCGGCTCGCTGCTCGGCGCGGGCAAGCGCCTGCTGACGGGTGAGTCCCTCTTCACCACCGTCTTCCTCAACAAGAGCGGTAGCGGCAAGCGCAAGGTGTCCTTCGCCGCGCCCTACCCGGGAAAAATCATCCCGGTGAACCTGAGTGAGCTCGGCGGCGAGCTCATCGCGCAGAAGGACAGCTTCCTCGCCGCGGCCAAGGGCGTGTCGCTGGGCATCGCCTTCCAGAAGAAGCTGGGCACCGGCCTGTTCGGCGGCGAGGGCTTCATCATGCAGCGGCTCCAGGGTGACGGGCTCGCCTTCATCCACGCCGGCGGCACGCTGCACGAGCGCACGCTGGGCCCGGGTGAGCTGCTGCGCGTGGACACCGGCTGCATCGTCGCGTTCCAGCCCACCGTGGACTACGACATCCAGATGGTGAGCGGCATCAAGACGGCCTTCTTCGGCGGCGAGGGCCTCTTCTTCGCCACGCTGCGCGGCCCCGGCAAGGTGTGGCTCCAGTCGCTCCCGTTCAGCCGGCTCGCGGGCCGCATCCTCTCCGCCTCGCGCCCGGGTGGCGCTCGCGACGAGGGCAGCGTGCTGGGGGGTGTCGGCCTGGGCAGCCTGCTCGGCGACGACTAATGAGCTTCAGCTTGTCGAGTTAAGAGGTAGGCCGGCGTGAGCGAAGTAGGCGCGGAGGGTGGCAGGGCGGTGCTGGAGCCGCCGAAACTCCCTGCGCGCCTGTCGACGCAATTCCTCAATGCT
>NZ_VHLB01000074.1:0-42545 GCF_006547365.1 Myxococcus sp. AB056
GTACCTGCCCCAACCCTTCATTCCCTGCCCCCTCACGTTCAGCTCCGTCAAAAGCGCGTCTCCAACTCCAGGTGGAAGAGGTGGCGCGGCGGGTCGGGAGGCACACGCGCCACGCGCGCATCCTTCAAGTCGAGTACCCACGCGTACCGGCCCCGGGCGGACACGGCGCTCGACACCCTCCACGCGACATCCAGCGCGGTCCGCAGCTCCTGTTGGAGCCGGCTGCGCTCGGAGAGGTCCTGGTCCTTCCACACCAATCGCCCATGCAACTTCAGCGACGAAAGCGGCTGGGCGCGGACATCCAGCACGGCCTGCGCGTCGTAGCGAAGCCCCTTCGTCTCGGGTGCCTGCACGCGCGCGTGTCCGTACTGGAGCGAAACCGTCAGCCCCTTCGCGACGTCGGAGCGCACCCGGGCGGTGACGCCGTACCGCGCGCTGGCGCACAGGTCCGCCACCTCTTGCTCGGACAGCGAGTCATCCGCGCACGCCCCCATCCCGCCCACGCCGTTGTCACGCAACTCCACCTGGAGCGAGGGTTGCAGCCAGGGCCGCACCCGAAGGTCCCCGCGCACCGAGGCACGCGCGTGCAGCGTGCCCGCGCTCCCGAACACCACCCCATCCGAGGGCAGCGTCCAGGCGTCCACCTGCCCTCGCAGCCGCCATGCGCCTTCCTCACGGTGGAGGTAGCGCAGCCGGGCGCCCAGCTCGTTGCGAACGCGCAGGCCTTCCAGCGCATCCGGGCCAGACGGCGCGCCGCTGTAGGGATTGGCGAAACCGCGCCCGTAGTAGCGCAGCGACAGCTCCAGCTCGCGCGACTCCCCTGACAACACGGTGCGCTGCACCGCACCGAAGTCCCCGCCGCCACCCGGCGCGGCATCGAAGCTGCGCGTGCCTTCCAAGAAGACGTCCAGCGCGCCACGCCCCCACGCGGCGTCGAGCCCGACCGCGCCAAAGGCACCGCCCGCCGGGTAGCGGGCGCTGGGTTGGAAGTCGAGCTTCGCCCCCTCCTGACCCCACACGGGCCGAGCCATCCAACCGGTGAGCCCCACATGGCTCCGCGACGACAGCGCCAGCGTCGCGTTGCCACCGCCCGCCAGCTCTCGGAACATCCCCGGCAGCGTCCGCGCCGTGAGCTTCTCCCACCGGCCCTCCGCCACGGACACCCAGACGTCAGGGGCCTTGCACACGCCACGAGCGGACGACGG
Organism: Myxococcus sp. AB056; assembly: GCF_006547365.1. NCBI lineage: Bacteria > Pseudomonadati > Myxococcota > Myxococcia > Myxococcales > Myxococcaceae > Myxococcus > Myxococcus sp. AB056. Next base: position 1,206 of record NZ_VHLB01000074.1, read on the forward strand.
ACACAGCGAGCGGTCCAGCACCGCATGCCGTGCCAGTGCACGGGACTGATACGAGCCGAAGCCGGTGAGCGACAGCGCGGCCCACGTCCCCAGCGAGCCTCGCACCGTGCCCGCGACGCCCCGGAAGCCCTCGTCCCAGCGGAAGTCCGGGGTGACGTCCGACAGACGTTCCTCGGGCTCGCAACCCGCACTGCCCACCAGGCACGCGCGCTCCAATCCCGCCGGAGGACGCACGTCATCGTCAGGAAGGAACCCGTCGGGTGACGGCAGCGCCGTGGTGTCCAGCGTGAGCCGCTGCCCGAAGCCCAGCCGGTACGTCCCCGCCAGCAGCGACGCGCGCGCGCCCGTCCACTGCACGTACAGCTTGGGCAGCGTGATGGACGTCTCGGGCGCCTCCACCACGAAGGCACGCCGCCGCGCGTCCCTGCGCGGAGGCGCCAGCGTCCGCCGGGCCAGCGTCGTCATCAGCCCCACCCGAAGCCCCGCGAGCCCTCCAGCGCGGACCTGCAACGCCAGCGGTGGCGGCAGCCCATCCGACGCCGCGAAGGCCATCATCAACCGCGCATCACCCGACAACCGCCCCGGCGTCCGCACGTCCAGGAACGGCGTGAGCCGCCGCGACGCCGCCTCCGTCAACGCGCCCCCCGCGGCGCTGCCTTCTCCCCGCGACCGCAGCAGCACGTCCACGTCCGAGTACGTCAGCCCCGGCAAGCCGTAGAGCGAGGCACGCGACGCCAGCCCCAGGTCCACGCCTGTCCGTCGCAAGGCCAGCAGCGCGGAGAGTGTCTCGGCGGAGATGGCACCCTCTTCCACGAGCGCGAGCAGGTCCTGCACGCCCACGGACTCGGGCTCCACTTCATACGGCGCGGCATGCACGGGCAGCGCGCCCGCCAGCCACCAACCCAAACACCATCCCACCCAGAGCACCCGACGCACGCACCGCGCCTTGTGCACATCCGGGACCACGATTCCCTACAGCAGCACCCTGCTCACAGGTCGTCCGGCAGGCGGACGCGCCGTCCAAAGGCGGGACACGCGGACCAGGCGCTCAGGCCCGGCCCATGCGCGGGTCGACTTCCAGCAGGTCCCACGCCAGGAAGTACGCGGCCTCCGCGCGGCTCTCCGCGGCGACGTAGCGAAGGCGTGACTCCTCGCTGCCATCCAAGGCCTCGCGCGCCTCGCGCAAGTCGGCCTCGGTGGTGAGCAGCAGGACCGCCAGATGCGGATGTTCCAGCTCCATGATGGAACTCCAGATTAAACAGTATTCCGCGCAGATTGGGAGCACCGCGCGGTCCGCCCGTCGCCTGTGCATCCCCGGGGCCAGCGCTTCCCGACCGGTCACCCCCTCCAGGTATGCTGGCACCCGGTTCCCATGGGCCACGTCCACATCGTCCGAGACTTCCCCTCCCCCCAGGAGGGCTTCGCGCGCACCGTGCGCGTCTACACCCCCCACGCATACGATGCGATGCCGGGCCATCGGTTCCCCGTGCTGTACATGCACGATGGGCAGAACGTGTTCGCCCACCCCGAATCCGCCCTCTTCGAGACCTGGTGCGCCAACCTCGCGTTGGAGCACGGCGTGGGCGAAGGAAGCCTGGAGCCGTGGCTCATCGTCGCCGTGGATTCGGGCGCGGGGCGCGTGCACGACTATTCGCCGTGGAATGAACCGCGCAGCCCGATGCACGCGCGCGGCGAGGCCTACGGCCGCTTCCTGGTGGAGCACCTCAAGCCGCTGGTGGACCGCACCTACCGCACCCGGCCGGAGCCGCAGTGGACGGGCGCCATGGGCTCGTCGCTGGGCGGTCTGATTTCGCTCTACCTCGGGTGCCGCTATCCGGAGGTGTTCGGCCGTATCGGCGCCCTGTCTCCCACCGTGACGTGGGGCGCCAACCAGCTCTTCGGCGCCTGGTCGGCGCACAGCCGCCGCTGGACGCGCATCTACCTGGACGCGGGCGCCCACGAGTACACGGACGCCAGCGGAGTGCCCGTCTACTACGGCGAATCCACGCGCGCCTTCTACGAGCACCTCAAGCACCTGGGCTACGCGGACCACGAGCTGGCGCTGGTGTTGGATCCACACGGCGGGCACCACGAGCGGGACTGGCAGCGGCGCCTGCCATCCGCCATGCGCTGGCTGCTGGGGTGAGGTGCTTCGAATGAAGCACCGCGGGGCGGTCCCCCTGGAGCAGCGGCTCGTCTACGTCCAGGTGGTGGAGGGCCTGCTCGAGCACGGGCTGCGCGGCAGCGTGTCGCCCCGCCTCAAGCACCGGCTGCGGCAGGCGGGCATCGACCTGGACCGGCCACTGCTGCCGGGCTACCCGGTGCTCCTGTGGGGAAAGTGCCTCGACGTCATCGTCGAGGAGACGCTTCCGGGCCTGCCCCGGGAGGAGGCCTTCCGCCAGCTCGCCGAGCGCCACGTGCAGGGCTACGGGCGCACCGTCGTGGGCCGCGCGGTGTACGGCGTGATGCGGCTGCTGGGCCCCCGCCGCATGGTGCAGCGCCTGCCGCAGACGCTGCGCGCCACCGACAACTACACGGAGGTGGAGCTCACCGAGCAGGGCCCCACCACCTACACCATGCGGATGAACTCGCGGGTGGACGCGCCCGGCTACGCGGAGGCGCTCTTCGAATCCCTGCTGCGCCTGGGCGGCGCCGAGTCCCCCCGCGTCGCGCGCATCCACGAGGACGCGGACAGCACCACCTACCAGCTCACCTGGACGGAGCGCTGAGCGCGCTACGCCTTGTCCTGGATGAAGCGCACCGTGTCCCGCAGGGCGTCCATGTCCGCGTGGCGGGTGAGGTACATCTCCTCGCCCAGGAGGCTGTGGTAGATGCTCGGCAGCTCGCGATGGAGGATGAGCGACGTGCCCAGCTTCTTCTCCACGTCCGCGTGCGGGTGCCGGTAGCGGCGGGACTTGCGGCGCGCGCTGTGACAGACGTGGTAGCGCGGCGTGAAGCGAAAGTCCGCCACCGGGTCGCCCGTCACCACCCGCGCCCAGAGCCGGTACACGTCGATGTCACACGTGTAGTTCATCATGTCCACCATGAAGCCGCCGGGCGGCCGCAGGTTGGCCTCCAGCACCATGAAGCGGCCATCCGGCAGACGGAAGAACTCCAGGTGGAACCAGCGCTCGCGCAGGCCGAAGGCGGCCACCACCTGCCGGCCCAGCACGTCCAGCGCGGGGGGAATCTCCTTGTGGCTCCAGAAGGAGATGTCGCGCTGCTCCACCACCGTCTCCATGCCTCCGTCGCTGTACTCGTGACTGAGGTTGAAGACGATGACGCCGTGCCGGTCCACGATGCCGTCGTAGGTGACGATGGTGCCGCGCACGAAGGGCTGCGCCACGTAGGTGGTGGGCAGCGGATGGGACAGGGCCGCGTCCACCTCCGCGTCGCTGGCCACCTTGAAGGTGTTGGCGGCGCCCACGCCCACGTCCGGCTTGAGCACCAGCGGGTAGCCCACGCGCGCGGCGAACGCCTTCACCTGCGCGGCGTCCCGGACGCGGATGAGGTCCGGGTGCGGCACGCCCGCTTCGTGGAACACCTCCGCCATGCCGGACTTGGAGCGCAGCCGGTGGATGTCCTCCGGCTGCAGGCCCGGCACGTTGAAGTCCCCACGCAAGCGCGCCTCCACCTCCAGCCAGGACTCGTTGAGCGAGTCGATGCGGTGGATGCGGCCGTGCCGCCACGTGAGGTAGCCGGCCGCGCGGGTGAGCGCATCCTCGTCCATGAGGCTGGGGACGAAGTAGTACTCGCGCAGGGACGCCTTCAACTCGGGACGGAGCGACTCGTAGGACGCGTCACCGATGCCCAGGACCGTGACGCCCCGCTCCCGCAGCGCTGAGATGAAGTGAAGGTAATGCGGAGGGAAGTGGGGGGAGATGAAGACGAAGTTCATGGCTCCTCGGGGCACAGGCGACCATATCGCGCCGCGCGCCCGCGCCCAGTTCCTGACTGAACGCCCGGAGGCGGGGAGTCACTCCTCCCCGCCCCGGGTGCGCCTGGAATCTGGGCTTCCCAACGCCCCGCCCGTCACTCAGCGGAACGACTAGGCGTTCGGCCGGACCATCGACACCTCGAAGTGCCGCTGGACGACGTTGCCCGTGGTGGGACCCTCCCGGTAGAGGTTGCCCGTGTCCTGGTCCACGTAGAAGCGGTTGTTCGGGTTGGTGTCCGCGCCGCGCTGCTGGTGGTTCGTCGCCGGGTCGTGGAACGTGTAGTACGTGCGGCCCTGCTCGTCCGTGCCGCGGCCCGTAATCACCACGAAGTGGTCGGTGATGCCGTCCACGTTGTCCGAGTTCCGGCCCGAGCGGTGGTCCACGCCCACGACGACGGGCTTGCCCGCGTCGAGCTGGCCATCGATGTACTCGCGGCCCCGGCGCGCCGCCGCGGCGTTCACCGTGACGCCGCCGTTCGGGTCATCTCCGGTGGCCACCTGGATGCGGTTGTCCGGCCCCGTCACGGTGGCCCCGGCGCCCGCGGCCATCACCACCGCGGCGCGGAAGCAGGCCTTGTCACCGGCGCGCTCCACCTTCGACGCGTTGTACTGGCTGACCCACGGCGTGGCCGTCTGCACCGCCGGGCGGTCCGCCGCGGGTGCGATCTCCGCCGTGTCGTTCAAGTCAGTGGGCGTCGCGCCCCCAGTGGTGTTGGAGGCCTGGAGGTTCTCCGGGCGCGGGCGCGGGATGGGGACCTCGGCGGGCAGCGCCGTGGTGCCCGACGTGAGGTTCTCCGGGCGCGGGCGCGGGATGGGCGCGTTCTCGACCGCACCACCACCGTCGCGGTAGCCGCGCGCGTCCAGGGCCCGGACCAGCGCCGTCTCACGCCGCGTCTGGTCGGCGCGCAGGCGCTGCTCGTTGTGGTCGAAGCCGGAGGCGCTGATCTGCCCGTTGTCCGTGCGGTACGCATTCACGCGCGCGTCGACGAGCGCCTCGGGCGTCACGCCACGCGGGTCCTGCGCCAGCTTGGGCAGCTCGCGCTTGAGGAAGTTCTGCGCCGCGCGGGGCGACTGCGTGTGCAGGTCGTAGAAGGTGGAGGCCAGCAGCGCGTTGTTCGGGTCCAGGCCCGCACGCTCGGCGGCGCGCTGGTACTGCGGCGTGACGCGGCCCAGCTCGCGGTTCCAGATTTCGTCCGCGTGCGACGGAGAGTTCGCGCCGCCCCCCTGGTAGGAGAACGAGCCACGGTTGTGCTTGGCATTGCCCGGGTCGGTGTGGCCCCCGTAGCTCGCCGTGAAGCCACCGTTCGGCGTGCGGTTGCCTTCCGAGGTGCCAACGACAATGGCGGACTCGGAGTTGGACCCGCCCTGGCGGAAGGCCGTCAGGTCGACGTTGCGATAGCCATTCTGGGTGCCAGACACCCCAGCGGTCCCCGCCGGCGTGACGCCCTGCGTCGCGGTGCCCTGCGCGGTGCCGGGCTCAAAGCTGTCACGGTTCTGTGACGTCCCCGTCGGCCGGTTGGCCGGGCGCGGCATCGGCCGAGGCGCATTGGCCTCGAAACCATCGTTGGCGCCCGGGATGATCAGGGTCTTCCCGGCGATGATGCGGTCCGGGCTCTGGAGGTTGTTCGCTCGCGCCAGCGCATCGACGGTCGTGTTGTGGCGCCGGGCGATGGCGCTGAGCGAATCACCCTGGCGGATTCGATAGGAGTTGCTACCAGTCATCAGCGGCTCCATGGGGGCGAAGTAAGTCAGACGCCTCCATGATTTTCCGGATCAATGTCCGAAAGTTGCGCAAGCCACCAAACAACAGCCAGGGTGTTCGAATCCAGTATCCATGAACAAACCCTGACGCGCCGCACCAGTCACAGGACTGTGACAGCCCCTCCCGCGGCAGCCTCCAGAATTGCTCAATAATTGACTTGGAGCTGGATGCGCGTCACGTGTCCCTGCTCCTGGATATACGGATAGCGGGACGAGGTGCGGTCCGAGATGAGGTAGGTGCCCGTCAGCTCCAAGGCCTTGTTGAGCTGCCACTCGGCGCCCATCTCCAGCTCCCGCACGTCGTAGAGCGGCGCGTTCGTCTCGAACTTCTTGCCGCCGTCGTAGAGGGTGCCCCGGATGTAGGGGATGAGGGAGATGCCCAGCACGCCGTCCAGCTTGTACATGAGCTGCGCATAGCCGCCCCGGAGCCGGCGGCTGTCGATGAGCAGGCCCTCTACGGGCCCCTCACCCAGCGAGGGACCGCGGCCCAGGTTGAACTCGGCCAGGAGGCCCAGCGGCTGCGGGTAGATGACCAGGCTGACGATGGCGCGCGCGTCCACCATGTCGGAGCCCCGGGCGAGCGCGTAGGGCGCGCCGTCACGCGGCGAGGCATTGAGGTTGAAACGGCCGTAGTAGCCGCCCACGCCTGCTTCCACGTACTGCGAGCCGAATAGGAAGGGCCACGTGACGCGAACGACACCATGCGGCGTGTCGTTGCGCTCGGCGCGGTTGGCCGTCTGACCGTTGAAGACGCCGAGGCCGACCACGCCGTAGTCGCCGGAGCCCTTCAGGTTGTTGTCCACGAGGAACTTGAAGCGCTTCCGGATTTCGTCGGGCGCCCAGTAGAAGAAGACGCCCAGGTCGCGCTCGTCCTTGAGCCCGCTGTTGATGGCGTCGTTGCGGTCCAGCGCGAGGCGGTTCTGGCTGGACTGGAGGTTCTCGAAGCCGAACGGCACCTTCGACTGGCCCACGCGCAGACGGAACTCCTTCTTCGCGTCCAGGAAGATGTCCGCGTACCAGTCCCGCATGATGGTGACGTTGTACTGGTCCCCGATGACCGACGCGAAGTCCGGCTGGAGGTAGATGGACACGCGGTCGTGGACGTCACCGAACAGCACGAGGCGCGCGCGCCGGATGCCAAAGCCGGTGTTCTTGCCGAGGAAGCGGTCGCCCTGGTCGTTGATCAGCTCGTCATTCACCCGGAAGCTGGGCAGCCGGTTGTAGCGGAACTGCGTATAGCCCCGGATGCGGATGCGGTCGTACCAGGCCCGCTCCTCCTTCTTCGCCTCGGGCTTCGCCTCCGACTCGGGCATCGCCGCCTCGGGAACCGGCGTCGGCGTGGACTCTGATGCGGGAGGCTGCTCGGTGGCGGACGAGGGCGCGGCCTCGTCTTGCTGCGCGTGGGCAAGGGGCGCCAGAAGCAGCGCGGAGCCGGACAACAGGACCTGGAGAGCAGCGCGGAACGAAGCAGTGGGGGTCATGACGGCGCGGAACTGCCAGCAGCGCGCGAAAGCGCGCACGAACTCGAGTTTGCAGTCCCGTTACAGGACGGAATGCACGACCGCAACGCACGGGTCCTCGTTTTTGCCTCACCGTCACAGGCCCCGTCGCCGCGTCACAGAACAGCCCGGCGCATGTCACCAGTTCGTGACATGCGCCGGGGTGACGACTACCGCGCTCGCATCAGCGCTTCCAGCTGCCGTCCATCAGGCGCTGGATGCGCAGCTCCAGCGGCGGGTGGCTGGAGAAGAGGGCCATCATCCCGCCGCCCCGGATGCCGAACGCCTGCATGTTGGACGGCAGCATGGCCGGCTCCCCCTGCTGCATGCGCAGCCGGTTCAGCGCCCGTGCCATGGCGCCCGGGTCCACCAGCTGCGCGCCCCCGTCATCCGCGCGGAACTCACGCCGGCGGCTGTACCAGGCCACGATCATGCTGGCGCCAATGCCAAACACGATTTGGAGCACGACGCTGGTGATGAAGTAGGCCGGCCCCGAGCCGCCGCTCTCCTCGCCATCCTCGGAGCGGCTGAGGAAGCGGTCCACGAAGAAGCCCACCACGCGGCTGAGGAAAATGACGAAGGTGTTGAGCACGCCCTGCAGGAGCGTGAGCGTCACCATGTCACCGTTGGCCACGTGGGCCACCTCATGACCGAGCACGGCCTCCACCTCGTCCCGCTTCATGCCATGGAGCAGGCCGGTGGACACCGCGACCAGGGCGCTGTTGCGCCTGGCGCCCGTGGCGAAGGCGTTCATGTCCGGGCTGTCGTAGATGGCCACGTCGGGCATGCCGATGCCCGCGTCGCGGGCCAGCCGGTGCACCGTCTCCACCAGCCAGCGCTCGTCCTCCGAGCGCGGCGACGTGATGACCTGCGCCCCCGTGCTCCACTTGGCCATGGGCTTGGAGATGAGCAGCGAGAAGATGGCGCCGCCGAAGCCCATCACCGCCGCCATGATGAGCAGGCCCGGGAGGTTCAGCCCCACGCCGCGGCGGGCGAGCAGGTTCTCCACGCCGATGAGCTGCCCGACGATCGCCAGCATCGCGACCACCGCGAGGTTGGTCAGGACGAAAAGTGTGATGCGCTTGGCGAAGCTTCCCTTCATGACTCTCTCTCTCTCTCTCCCTAGAAAAAACCTTGGGGACAACATTCAGCAGCGTGGGACGAATGCAAGCTTCGTCGGCCACTTCTTGTCCCGACCCGACTAGAACAGCCTTCCGGCGGGGCACTTCCCAAGGTTGTTCCTTCAGGAACCTGAGATTTTCTCTATGAAACGGCCTTGGCGGGCGTTTCCCCGGGGCTTGCTTGGCCGCCGGGTTGGGGGCCTGGGGGCCTGCGCATGCGGCTCCACACCAGGGGTGCGTCCAGGGCGCCAAACATGCGACCCCACCGCCCACCTCACGCACCGCCAATCACAAACCAGACGGCAAAGGCAGAATATTTCCACAACAATGAATGCCACGAATCCCGTCTGCCCGCTGTCACCTTCGCGCAAATTTTCCGTCACGCCACGAAACACAGCTCAATCATGAGCGCGCGCTTGGATTGACACGCGTTTTTGACGGAATCCCAGGCAACTTTCTCTGAGCGGTTGGGAAAATGGCTCCAACTCCATTCTTCTTTCAAGGGAAGAGCCCCCCATGGTAGCCATTGCCCGCTCCTCCGCGACTGCGTCCAGCAGCGCGTCTCGCTCCGCCTCGCCCACGCTGCGCAGCGGCGCTCGCGGCGCGGCCGTGACGCAACTCCAGAACAAGCTCAGGGCCGCGGGCTTCAACCCAGGCGCCTCGGATGGCGTGTTCGGTCCGAAGACGCAGTCGGCGGTGCAGGCCTTCCAGCGTGCGCGTGGGCTCCAGGTGGACGGCATCGTCGGTCCCAAGACGTGGAACGCGCTCAACTCGGCGGGCGGAACGGGCGGCTCGGGTCCCACGCTGCGCAATGGCGCGCGGGGTGAGCCGGTGCGTGCGCTCCAGCAGCGGCTCAACGTGCTGGGCTTCAAGTCGGGCACGGCGGACGGCGTGTTCGGTCCGAAGACGCAGTCGGCGGTGAAGGCCTTCCAGCAGTCCCGCGGTCTGGTGGCGGACGGCATCGTCGGTCCCAAGACGTGGGACAAGCTGGGCATCAACGTGAAGGGCCCCGTCACCAACCCGGGCGGTGGCGGTGGCGGTCGGGTCGTCACGGGCTATGTGAACGGGAAGCCGCGGCAGATTTCGCTCTCGTCGATCCCGAACGGCAAGGAGATGCGCTCGGACGCGGCGGCGGCGTTCAACCGCATGCACGCGGCGGCGCGGGCGCAGGGCATCACCCTGAAGGTGAACAGCGGCTTCCGCAGCATGGCGGAGCAGGAAGCGCTGTACCGCGCGTACAAGAACGGCACGGGCAACCTCGCCGCGGCTCCGGGCTACTCCAACCACCAGGGCGGCATCGCGGTGGACATCAACACGGGCGGCACGGGCACCTCGACGTACCGGTGGCTGGCCAACAACGCGAAGAACTTCGGCTTCGTGCGCACCGTCCCGTCCGAGCCCTGGCACTGGGAATACCGGCCCTGACACAGGAGAGTGACATGAAGAAGCTGCTCTTGACGTTCGCGGTGCTGGCGGCTCCCGCTGGCGTTGTCGTTGGCGGCCTGGGCTACACGCCCACGGCCGAGGCGCAGTCGTCCCGGCTGGCGTGTACGTACACGTATTACAATGACGAGGCGCTCACGGAGTACGTGATGACGCTGCGCTGCTCCTGCGCGAACCCGGACTGCCACGCCACCGAGGACGTGACGCCGTTCTTCACGGTGGAGTGCATCGACGCCTGCTGAAGTGAAGTGCCGTCGAGCCACCGCACCTTGCCGGTACGGTGGCTCCGGACTTCCAGCGGCTCAGCTCTTCGTAATCGGGCGGTAGCGGATGCGGTGCGGCTCCAGGGCCTCGGGGCCCAGGCGCTTCTTCTTGTCCGCCTCGTAGTCCTCGAAGTTGCCCTCGAAGAAGAACACCTTGCTGTCGCCCTCGAACGCCAGGATGTGCGTGGCGATGCGGTCGAGGAACCAGCGGTCGTGGCTGATGACCACGGCGCAGCCCGCGAAGCCGAGCAGCGCGTCCTCCAGGCTGCGCAGCGTCTCCACGTCCAGGTCGTTGGTGGGCTCGTCGAGCAGCAGGAGGTTGCCGCCGCTCTTGAGCATCTTCGCCAGGTGAACGCGGTTGCGCTCACCACCGGACAGGTCCTTCACCCGCTTCTGCTGGTCCTGCCCCTTGAAGGCGAAGCCCGCCAGGTACGCGCGGCTGGGCACCTGCCCCGCCTTGCCCAGGTCCAGGTGGTCCAGCCCGCCGCTCACCTCCTGGAACACCGAGTTGTCGCCGTCCAGCGCGTCGCGGCTCTGGTCCACGTAGGCCAGCTTCACCGTCTCGCCGATGTTCAGCTCGCCCTCGTCCGGCTTCTCCACACCCGTCATCATCCGGAACAGCGTCGTCTTGCCCGCGCCGTTGGGACCGATGACGCCCACGATGCCACCGCGAGGAAGCTTGAAGTTCAGGTCCTCGATGAGCAGCCGGTCGCCGTACGCCTTGCGCAGCCCCTTGGCCTCGACCACCAGACCCCCGAGCTGCGGGCCGGGCGGGATGATGACCTCGCCCGTCGCGTCGCGCTTGTCCTGCGTCTGGTTGAGCAGCTCCTCGTAGGCCGCGATGCGCGCCTTGCTCTTGGCCTGACGGGCCTTCGGGGAGGCACGCACCCACTCCAGCTCGCGCTTGAGCGTCTTCTGGCGGTGGCTCTCCGACTTCTCCTCCAGCTCCAGGCGCTTCTGCTTCTGCTCCAGCCAACTGGAGTAGTTGCCCTTCCAGGGCACACCCTCGCCGCGGTCCAGCTCCAGAATCCACTCGGCCGCGTTGTCCAGGAAGTACCGGTCGTGGGTGATGCAGACGATGGTGCCCTTGTACTCCTTGAGCGCCTGCTCCAGCCACGCGACGCTCTCCGCGTCCAGGTGGTTGGTGGGCTCGTCCAGGAGGAGCAGGTCCGGCTTCTCCAGCAGGATGCGGCACAGCGCCACGCGGCGCTTCTCACCACCGGACAGCTTCGTCACGTCCGCGTCGCCCGGCGGCAGGCGCAGCGCGTCCATGGCCATCTCGATGGTGCGATCCAACTCCCAGCCATTCACCGCGTCGATGGCGTCCTGCAACCGGCCCTGCTCGGCCAGCAGCTTCTCCATCTCCGCGTCGCTCATGGGCTCGGCGAACTTCGCGCTGACCTCGTTGAAGCGGTCCAGCGTGGCGCGAATCTCCTTCAGGCCCAGCTCCACGTTGCCCTTCACGTCGAGCGAGGCATCGAGCTGTGGCTCCTGCGCCAGGTAGCCAACCTTGGCGCTGGGGTCCGGCTTGGCGACACCGAAGAACTCCGTGTCCACGCCCGCCATGATGCGCAGCAGCGTCGACTTACCGGAGCCGTTGGGGCCAATGACGCCAATCTTCGCGCCGGGGAAGAACGAGAGGTAGATGCCCTTGAGGATCTCCTTGCCGTTCTTGACCTTGCGCAGGTCCTGCATCGTGAAGATGAAATTCTGGGCCATCTGGGCCTTCCTGCTTAAGGTGGAGTGAGGGGCTCTGCGGATACCAGGGTGCAACAACGCACTCAAGGCGGGAGCGTCCCCCAACCCCGTGGGGCTCGAACGACCGGCCCCGGCAGGTGGGGGCAGCCCGGAACAAGCCGTTGCCCCCTTGGCCCGCTCCGCCGGCGTGGAAAAGCGAACGGCGCCGCCAGGAGCCCTCTGTGGCCACCGCACGCGCCGCCTCCCGTCAGTCCCGAAGCACCGCCCCCGTCCTCGCCCGCGACTCGAGCCTGAACCGGAACGGAAACCGCCATGTCCTCCTCCCAGACGTTCTTCTTCGCCGTGGTGGGCGACGTCCACGGGCACATGCACCGGATGGTGAGTCACCTCACCGCCTGGGAGGAACGCAGCCGAAGGCCGCTCGACTTCGTGCTCCAGGTGGGTGACTTCGAGCCCCACCGTCACGACGCCGACCTGGCCACCATGGCCGCCCCCACGAAGTACAGGCACCTGGGGGACTTCGCGGCCTACCACCAGCGACGGCGCCGCTTCCCCTGGCCCGTCTACTTCATCGGCGGCAACCACGAGCCCTACGGCCACCTCGACCTGCACCCCGAGGGATTCGCGCTGGCGCCGCACTGCCATTACCTGGGCCGGAGCGGCGTGGTGGAGTTGAACGGCCTCCGCGTGGCGGGCCTGTCCGGCATCCACCGAGAAGCCACCTTCTGCAAGTCCCGCCCGCCGCTGGCCTCCATGGGTGACGTGTCCACCAAGGACTTCACCTTCTTCAACGAACAGGACGTCGAGCGAGTCCTGGCGCTCGGGCGCGCGGACGTGCTCCTGCTGCATGACTGGCCCTCCGGCATCATCCCGCCCGAGGAGGCCGCCGACTTCCAGGGACAGCGCCGCGGCGCGAGCCACGACCTCGTCGGCAACGCGTACGCGCGGCTGCTGGTGGACGCGCTCCAACCCCGGCTGGTCCTCTGTGGCCACCTGCACCGGCGCTACACCGGCACCGTCCAGCACCCCGGCGGCCAGCGTTCGCTCGTGCGGTGCCTCGCCAGCGTGGAGCAGGGCGCGGATGCGTTCGCGGTCTTCCAGTGCCGCGAGGGCACGCTCCAGGAAGTCGCCATGCCGGAGTGACACCGGGTGGACAACGCGACGCGCCACCCTGCCCGACGTGCGCTGGCGAGCCGCCGGGGACGGACACCACGCCCGCACACAAGCCGAGCGCGGCGCGACCGGAGGTGTTACAGGAAGGGCCCCATGTCCGTCCCCGCCCTCGAACTCCAGGGACTCTCCAAGCGTTACGGAGAGTTCACGGCACTTCACACCGTGGACCTCGCCATCCGTCCCGGTGAAATCTTCGCCCTGCTGGGCCCCAACGGCGCGGGCAAGACGACGATGATTGGCAGCGTCTGCGGCCTGGTGAAGAAGTCCTCCGGCAGCATCCGCGTCTTCGGCAAGGACCTGGACCAGGACCCGGTGGGTCCGCGCTACGACATCGGGCTGGTGCCGCAGGAAATCAACTTCGACCCCTTCTTCACCGTGGCCGAATCGCTGCGCATCCAGCTGGGCTTCTACGGCCGCCCCACGGATGACGCGCGCATCGACGAGGTGCTCACCGCCCTCAACCTGCACGCGAAGAAGGACGCATACACGCGCGCGCTGTCCGGCGGCATGAAGCGCCGGCTGCTCATCGCCAAGGCGCTGGTGCACAAGCCCCGCCTCGTCTTCCTCGACGAGCCCACCGCCGGCGTGGACGTGGAGCTGCGCCGTGACTTGTGGACCTACGTGCGCAAGCTCGCCGCGGAGGGCACCACCATCGTCCTCACCACGCACTACCTGGAAGAGGCCGAGGAGCTGGCCGACCGCGTGGGCATCATCAACGAAGGCCGCCTCCTCATGGTGGAGGACAAGGCCACCCTGCTGCGCCGCTTCGGCGAGCGCCGCGTCATCATCACCTTCGAGCAGCCGCAGCCGGGCCTGTCCGAGGCTGGCAAGCGCTTCGCCGCCCGCCTCAGCGAGGACGGCCGCACCCTCACCTACGTGGAGCGCGACGGCTGCGCCCCGTCCGGCGAGCTGCTCCGCGCCCTCTATGCCGAAGGGCAGCTCATCTCCGACGTGGAGACGCGCCGCTCTCGCATGGAGGACGTGCTCATCGAAATCCTCCGTGGCCGCCCACAGCAGGCCGCCTGAGCCCTCATCATGAACGTCCTTGGGATGAAGACCCTTCTGGCGAAGGAGGTCCGGCGCTTCATGCGCGTGCCGGGGCAAACCGTCCTGTCGCCTCTCATCAGCACCACGCTGTATTTCATCGTCTTCGGCGTCTCCATCTCCGGCCGCGTCCAGACGGTGGAGGGACTGCCGTACCTGCACTTCATCGTGCCGGGGCTCGTGTTCCTCGGCATCGCCAACAACGCCTTCCTCAACAGCTCCTCCTCGCTGTTCATCACCAAGATTCAGGGCACCGTGGTGGACCTGCTGGTGGCGCCGCTGGGGCCCGGTGAGCTGATGGCGGGCTTCATCGGTGGCGCCATGGTGCGCGGGCTCGTGGTGGGTCTGCTCACCTGGGCCGTGGCCACCTTCTTCACCGGCTTCAGCCTGGAGCACGCGGGAGTGGCCGCGTACTTCCTCATCCTGTCGTCCTACGTCTTCAGTGTGCTGGGCATGCTCGCGGCGGTGTGGGCGGAGAAGTTCGAGCAGATCAACTTCTTCCCCACCTTCGTCATGCTGCCCCTCACCTTCCTGGGCGGCGTCTTCTATTCCGTGCGCGAGCTGCCCGCGCCCTGGAACACCGTCAGCCTCTTCAACCCCATGGTCTACATGGTGGAAGGGCTGCGCTACGGCATGCTCGGCCGCAGCATCTATTCGCCCCTGGGCGCCGGGAGCATCCTCTTCGCCGTCGCCGTGGGGGCCACCGCGCTCACCTACGCCGTCCTGCGCTCCGGCTACAAGATGAAAGCCTGACTCACCCCGGAAAGCCGGGCAGGCCACTCACGCCTGCCTGCCTGCTCGCTCCCAACCCTGTGGGGTAATTCGCGACTGAGCAATTCCCACGAGCTAAGAAAGAGCGATATCCTGGCGGGCACACATGGCTGTGCCATTCGGTAAGTACGAGCTGCTGCGCAAGATTGCCTCTGGGGGAATGGGTCAGGTGTTCCTGGCCCGCGAACATGGGACGGGGTTCGAGCGACTTGTCGTCCTCAAGCTCATCCTTCCCCACCTCGCGGAGGATGATGAGTTCCTCTCCATGTTCCTGGACGAGGCGGGGCTCGTAGCGCGCCTGACGCACCCGAACCTCATCACCATCCTCGACCTGACAGAGATTGAGGGCCGCCACTGTCTGGCGATGGAGTACGTGCAGGGCGACGACGTGCGCCGCCTGGACAAGACGTCCCGCGCGCAGGGCAAGACGCTGCCGGTGGGACTCATCCTCCGCATCATCGCGGACGCGGCCGCCGGGCTCCACTACGCGCATCAGGCGCGTGACGCCCAGGGCAAGCCGCTGCGGCTGGTGCACCGCGACGTGTCGCCGCAGAACATCCTGGTCGGCTTCGACGGCGGGGTGAAGGTCATCGACTTCGGCGTGGCGAAGGCGGCCACCAGCAGCCAGAACACGGCCACCGGCGTCCTCAAGGGCAAGTACCCGTACATGTCCCCGGAGCAGGCCAGCGGGCTCGCCATCGACGCGCGCAGTGACTTGTTCGCGCTGGGCGTCGTCATGTGGGAGCTGCTCACCGGCAAGCGCCTCTTCAAGGGCGAGTCGGACATGATGACGCTGCGGCTGGTGAAGGACTGCCAGGTGCCGCGGCCGTCGCAGCTCAACCCGCGCCTGCCGCCGGGCCTGGATGACGTGGTGCTCAAGGCCCTGGCGCCCTCGCCGGACCAGCGCTACCCGGACTGCGGCGCCTTCCGGCTGGCGCTGGAGGACTACGCGCTCAACCTGCGGCTGCCCTCCAGCAGCGCGCACCTGGCCGCCTTCCTGCGGGAGCTCTACGCGGACCGCATCGCCCATGAGACGGACCCGGCGAAGCTGGACCAGCTCGCGGAGGACGCGGACCTGGACTCGCGCTCCAACTCGTCGCTCAGCGGCGTGCCGGGGCTGCTGGGCCCCGCGGGGCGCTCCTCCGCGTCGCGGGCCATGCGCGGCTCCCCCCATGGCGTCGTC
This sequence comes from Myxococcus sp. AB056, assembly GCF_006547365.1. NCBI lineage: Bacteria > Pseudomonadati > Myxococcota > Myxococcia > Myxococcales > Myxococcaceae > Myxococcus > Myxococcus sp. AB056. Next base: position 17,099 of record NZ_VHLB01000074.1, read on the forward strand.
CCCGGGACGCGCTCGCGGCAGGCCGCCGCCCCGCCGCAGCCGAAGGAGAAGACGCGAGGCACCGCGCCCCTGGCCCGCCCCCCTCCGGAGCCGGCCCGGCGCATTCCCTGGCTCCCGGTGGCCACGGCGGGGCTGGGCCTGGTCATCGCGGGCGCGGGCATCGTCTTCTTCCGCTCGCCCGCGGACGCCACCCCGGTCCGTCCGCCGGTGGAAGTGGCCGTGCCGCACCAGCCGGAAATCGCGCCGGAAGTGCAGCCGCCTCCCCGCAGGTCCCCCGAGCCGGTGCGCCACGTGAAGCTGCCCGTCATCACCGAGCCCCCTGGAGCCCGGGTGAGCGTCAACGGCGAGGAGCGCGGCGAGACACCGCTGCGCCTGGAGCTCGAGGCCGGGGCCGCCCCGGTGTCGGTGACACTGGCCCTCAACGGCTACGAGCCCGTGACACGGCAGGTGTCCGCCACGGACGAGGAGCTGCGCCTGGAGCTGCGGCGCGCCGGAGGCGGCAAGTCCGTCCCGGGCACGCCGACCGCCGGGACGAAGCGGCCCGCCAATTCCGGCCAGGGCGGCGGCGGGCTGGGCATCAAGACGGGCCGCTGAGCCTCGCGCGGGAAAATCCGCGCGAAATGATTTTCTGAGACGGCACGCGCGCTGGGCCCTCAGGGGGATTGGACCCCCTCACAGGCCCAGGCGCCATGACTCCAGAATCCCTCCACCATTCCGCCGCCCCCGCTCCGGGCCGTCGCGTGCCCAAGGCGCTGGCGTGGCTCGCGGGCGCGGCCTTGCTCGCGGGAGGCGTGGCGCTGCTGTCGTCGCGTGGCGGCGATGGCGCGTCGTCCGATGCCGAAGCCGGCGGCACCGCCGCGGCGGCCCGCGAGGCCGCCTCCGACGGGCGAGGCCACGGCGGGCGCGCGGGCGCGGGTGGGACGCACGACGAAGAGCCGCCGCCCCCTCGCTTCGACGAGGCCGTGTGCTGGCGCGAGCTGGAGCGCTTCGACGCGGCGGTGACGCTGGAGAACTTCCGCGCGTGGGCCGCGCCGCTGCTCGCGTCGGGGGATTCGCTGGTCGCGGACTACCTGGCGGGGCGCCTGACGGAGCTGATTGGCCAGGACCCGGGCCGAGCGAGCGAGGTGCTGTCCTGGGCGCGCACCGCGGGGCCCGACGAGTTCGACGTCCTCCTGACGGCGCTGCGTGGCTCGGAGGCGGTGCACCACGCCCAGGTGGCCACCCGGCTGCTGGCCCAGGGCATGGACGCCACGCTCGATGGCGGACGGCGCGCGGGCCTCCTGTCCGCGCTGGACACACAGAAGCGCTTCGAGCCGGCGGCGCTGGACACCCTGACGTCCTTCGCGAAGGACCCCGTCTCCGGCGAGGCGGGCTGGGCCGCCACGCGCACCATCGCCCGCGTCATGAAGCGCGACTTCGAGGCGAAGGGCAACGCCGCGCCCTACATGGACGCGCTGCTCACCATCGGCACCGAGTCCCCCGACGAGCAGATTCGCTACCTGGCGCTGTCCACGCCCATGCACGCCACGCCCGTGCTGGATGAGCGCACCCGCGCGCAGTACGCGAAGGTGCTCACGCAGGAGGGCAGCCCGGACGGACGCGAGGCCGCCGCGCACAACCTCTCCATCTCCGGAGACAACCAGCAGGTGCTGGAGCTGTTCGCCCAGGCCTTTGCCCGGGAGCAGGAGACGTGCGTGCGGTGGGCCCTCTTCCGCTTCGCCGCCCGCGCATCCGGCCGCGAGGCCCTGCCCGTCATGGCCAACATGGCGATGGCCGACCCGCGCTTCCAGCCCATCTACCAGGTTTTCGAACAGCTCTACGCGAGCGGGCTCCACGACTTCGTCCGGCTCTGGAACAGCCTGCCCGACCAGGACCCCTTCGGCTGTCTCGTCGGTCACGACTGAGCACGGGAGCTTCCATGAAACGCCTCTGCCTTCTGCTCACGCTGCCCCTCTTCCCCCTGCTGTCCACCCACGCGCACGCGGCCTCCACCGACGCTCAGCCCGCGCTCCGAGCCAGCACCTGCTCCGTGCGCGGGTTGATGGATGACATCCGCCGCGGACTGGGCTCCGGCTCACCGTCCTACCAGCGCTACCTGCGCACCCTGCTGCGCGAGGCCGCCGTCACGCTGCCGGACGCGGAGCTGCGCGACGCCTTCGCGCGGGAGACAGACCCCGTCATGGCCGAACACCTGGCGGCGGCGCTGGTGGCCCGCGCGGAACGTGAAGCGGACACCCAGGCCATGGACGTGGTGGCGCAGCGCGCGTTGCACGACGCGGACCCGTCCGTGCGCGCCGCCACGCTGCGGGCCATGCGGCGCACCAGCGCGCTGGAGCGCACCGGTGATTTGTACGAGCGCATGGTGCGGGACGAGTCGCCCCAGGTGCGGCAGGAGGCGGCGACCAACCTCATCGAGGACAACGCACACGTGTACGCCGGCCAGTACGGCCCGGCGGCGGACACGGCGGTGACGGCCGCGGTGGCCTCCACGGACCCGGCGGTGACGGCGCGCATCCTGGACAACCTCTCCACTGAGAAAATCAGCGCCGAGTCCGCGGACCGCATCACGTCCCTGCTGCGCAGCGATGACGCGAGCGTGCGCAAGGCCGCCGTCAACGCGCTGGGCGGCGTCCCGGCGGGGCAGATGCAGGGCGCCCGCGAGTCCCTGCTCGCCATGTACCGCGAGGAGACGGACGAGGGCGTGCGCAAGGCGCTGCTCCAGAGCGTCGCGCAGCTCGGCTTCGAGGGCGCGATTCCCGACCTCCAACGCCTGCGCGCCATGGACCCGCGCCTGGCGCAGGAGGCCGACGCGTGGATTCAGGTTCTCGGCATGGGCCTTCAGGAGTGGAGCCTGCTCCTGAGGGAGAAGCAGCGGTTGCAGCAGGCTCCGTGACAGGCAGTCCATTGAAAGGAACACCTCATGCGTAGCAGCACCTGGAAGAACTCCCTGGCCGCGCTGGCCGCGCTGGCGCTCATCCCCGCGTCCGTGACGGCGCACACCGTCAAGGGCACCCACACCGGCTCGGTGACGGCCCTGACCAACTACAGCAGCGGCAAGTTCCACGGCGCGGTGGACATCGGCGCGGGCGGCCGTTGCAACTACTGGGGCGCGGAGACGGGCGTGGTGGGCTCCGTCTACTGGGCGGTGACCATCCGCACCACCGGCGTCGTCTGCAACGGCAGCGGCAGCGGCAACCAGAACGAGGCGCGCCACGTCTGGGCGAGCGGCTGGACGTTCCGTCAGTGGCACTTCATCAAGACGGCGGACTCCCGCAGCCGCACGTGTGACCGCTGCCAGGTGGGCAACATCGGCGGCACCGGCAACTCCACCGGCCCCCACGCGCACCTCCAGCAGGACAAGCTGGGGACGAAGAACACGTCCTGGTACAAGGGCTACGTCAGCGTGGGCAGCTCCGTCACGCGCGCGAAGACCATCGGCGTTCTGGACTGACGCACGGGCCCACCTGGGCCACCAGGAGGCCCGGACACGTTCCCATCGGAAGGTCCGGGCCTTCGACCTCGCGCGAGGCGCCGCTCAGCCCAGCTTCATGCTCTTCGGGCGGGCCAGCAGCCGTTCGATGTAGGCCTCCAGCGCGGGACGCCCCGTCTGGCTGCCGAAGATGCGCATCCAGATGAACATCGAACCCACCATCACATCCGCCGCGGTGAAGCGCTCACCGAACAGGTAGGGGCCCTGTCCCAATTCGCCCTCGACGACGTTCAGCACCGTCTCGAAGTCCGTCCAGCCCCGCGCGGGCCCCGTCGGCAGCTTCATCAGGTGGTCACCCATGGAGGGCTCCAGCTGCGACGAGGAGTACACCATCAACGACAGGTAGCGCCCCCAGTCCTTGTCACCCGGCTTCGGCGCGAGCTGCGCGTCCGGGAATTTCTCCGCCAGGTAGAGACAGATGGCCGCGCATTCGAACAGCCGCGTGTCTCCGTCCACCAAGGCCGGCAATTTCCCAGCGGGGTTGATTTTCAAGAACTCAGGCGACTTGTGCTCCTTCTTCTCGAGGTCGATGGGGACGATTTCATACTGCGCGCCGCACTCATCCAGCATCCACTTGGCGATGACCGCGCGGCTTCTGGGGTTGAAATAGAGTTTCATCGTCGGACCTGAACTTTCGGATGGAGGACAGCGCTGTCTCCTACCAGAACGCCGGCACGGGGCACGGCATCATGCGCGTGAAGAAATCCGCCGCTGGGCGCTCGCCCACCCGTCAGACTTCGATGGTGGAATCCCCGCCGATGAGACACGCACCCGAAGACTGGGCCCGCTTCGCGAGCACGCACTGGGAGCAGTCCCCCACGCGGCTGCGGCTGGGCACCCCGCTCATTCCGCCCGGGCAGGCCTTCCAGGGGCTCGTCTCAATCAGCGCGCCCTTCCGCTTCGGCACGCGCTTCCGCGCCCTGCCCGACGTGCGCTTCTTCGCGGACACCGCGCGGATGCGCGCGCCCGGCACGCTCCTGCCCGGGGAGCAGGACGCAGACGCCGCCGCGTATCTCCAGCGCGTCGGCCGCGAGCTCGGCGCGGCGCGCGGCTTCCAGTGCTTCGTGGAACAGCCGCTCATGCTGGACTACGCGCAGTGGGAGCGGGTGCGCGCCTTCGTCGATGGCGTGCTGACGCGAGTCGGCGTGCCCGTGCTGCCCATCATCAGCGACCTGTGGCTGGGACGCTTCACCGAGCCGCCGCAGGGCGCCGCGCGCCGGGAACACCATGCCCGCTTCACCGCGGTGCTCCACGGGCGGCTGCGCGTGCGCCAGTGGACGAAGGACGCCCGCAAGGCCCGGACGGTGGGGGCCCGGGCGGGGGACGTGCTGTATGCGCCGTCCCACGTCTGGCAGGAGGAGGCGAGCGACGAGGGCGCCCTGGTGCTGCGGCTGTGGATTCCGGTGCGCGGCAGCGAGCCCCTGGAGGCCGTGAAGGCCCTGGCGGTGAAGCTCCTGGAGACCCAGGGCGAGGCGGATGACGCCGTCCCGTACCTGCCCTTTCCCGGGACGCGTGGACGCACGCCCGTGCCACGACTGGCGCACGCCGCGAGCGCGCTGCGAGCCGTGACGCACGGCCCGGACCTGCGGCAACTGCTGCGCATCGCGTGGGCCCAGCGCGTCAGCGCCTCCGCGCTGGAGCCGGTGCCTCCGCCGCGTGCCCACGAGCCCCTGGAAGAAGACGCCTACGTGCGCAAGACGCCGCCGGGCCGCGTGGTGCGGATGCTGGACAGCCCGGGGCAGTGGCTGTGGGCCGTCAACGGCCACGCCTTCGCCGGTCCAGGCCCCTTCGCGGCGCACGTACTGGACGCGCTGGCACCGGGCGTTCCCGTGCGGGTGGGCGCCCTGTGCGGCCTGGGGCGAGGCGCGTCCCAACGCGAGCAGGTGCGGGCCTTGCTGGAAACCCTTCATGCGCTGCGCGGTATCGAGCGCGTGCCGTCGAAGGAGGCATGACGGATGGCCCGCATCGACATCCAGCGCCGGTTCGACTGGGACACCTTCGTCACGCGCTACTGGAACCAGCGGCCGGTGCTCTACGAGGCGACGGGCGTCAATCCGTTCATGGACACGGACGTGTTCGACGCGGCGCTCGGGGCCTCGCGCGGCGCCATGGCCCCGCCCACGGCGCTCGAGGCGCGCACGGACGTCCAGTTCACCATCGACCAGGGGCAGCCCGTCCAACTCGGGCCCTGGCTTCCTCGCGACACCGACGGCTCGCTGGACGGCTACGACTCGCGGCTCGCGGACGCGCTGGGAACACGCCGCTACGCGCTCATCATCTCCCTGCTGCATTCCCACGGCTTCGGACTCTGGTCCCGCGAGCGGGCCTTCTTCTCCGACCTCTGGCGGCGCGTGGGGCTGCCCCTGTCAGGCGGCATCACCACGCTGTTCCATGGGAACTACGAGCACAGTCCGGTGGGCGTCCACCTGGACCGCTTCACCACGTTCCTCTTCGCCATCCGGGGCCGCAAGCGGATGCGCTTCTGGGCCAGGCGTCCCTGGAGCATGCCCGTCACCACCCTGGTGGACTACGCGCCCTACCTGGCGAAGTCCTTCACCGCGGAGGTGGGGCCCGGCGACATCCTCTACTGGCCCGCCAGCTACTACCACGTCGGAGAGAGCGCGAGCCGGGACGTCGCCACCAGCGTCAACGTGGGCATCCCCGTCACCGGACACCAGGCCCGCTATGACGTGGAGGACCTCGTGGGCCCAGGCCGCGGCAACGCAGCACGCGCTCGCGACACGGCGCGTGGCCGTGCGCTGGTACCGGGTGTGCTCGACGGTGACGGCGTGCTGCCGCGTGAGCTGCCCGCGGCCCTGCGGCAGGCCGCGAACACCTTGCGTGAAAACAGCCGCGATGCACGAACGCAGGCCCACATCCGCACCCTGTGGCTCAACCGGCGCTCCGCGGGCGGCTTCGAGCCCCCACCTCCTCCCGCGAGGCGGCGGCCCCTCGAGGACACAGACATTCTTCAAGGGAATAAAAGTTTCCCCATCCTGCTGGAGAAAACAGGCACGGGTTGGTGTTGCTCAGCCAACGGCAACACATTGCATGTCTCAGGCCTTCGGCAGCCGGTGAATAAACTTGTCGCGACATTGAACACGGCGCGCACGGTGAGCGTGGGTGAACTCTTGCACCCTTTCCCCTCGCGAGGCGACCTGCCGCTCCGCGCCTTGAAACCGCTGCCCGCGACGCGGGCGGGCATGCGTCGGATGCTGGAAATTCTACTGACATTTCGAGCCATCCAACTGGCGGGCCGATGACGTAGCAAGCAAAGACATCTCAACTTGACTCAAGCGAATTACACACTTTACCATGCTTGAGCTGTCTGACCCCAACGTGTGGAGGATTCCCATGGTGAAGGCGAAGACGAAGACGAAGGCGTCCAAGCAGACCAAGAAGCTGACCCAGGCGCTTCGGGAGCTGAACAAGACGACGAAGCCCGCGGGTTCCGCCAACGTGTTCAATACCTGCTCGCGCTTCATGTACTGCGTCTAGGACACGCGCCGCTGGCGCCTGATTGAACACGTCACACGCGCGTCCCGGCCTCGCCGGGCCGCGCGTTTCTATTTTCGCCCCACCGGGCCAGGGCCGACTGATGACGCGAAGGGCGCATGTGCTGCCATCCCTTGCACCAACACCTCCAGCCGCCCCACCCCGCTTTCCTCCGCAGACCCGCCGCCTCCTGGAGGCCGTCCGCAAGGGCCCCGAGGCCAGCGACTGCTTCCCGCCCATTGTCCGGCCCGGCCCCGAGCGTGTGCTGCAAGCGGCCCGCGCCTTCCAAGGTGCCAGTGACGCCGCGCGGCTGGGCGCCCTGCTCTCACAGCCCGCCTTCCAGCCGCTGGTGGATTTCTATGAAGCCCTGGGCGACGGGTGCGACGCCATTGCCCGGCGGCACCCGGGCCTGTTCAGCGCGCGCGTCGTGCGGCTCGCCAACGCGGCGCTGTTCGGCCCGGTGCTGACGGATGCCTTCGCCTTGTGCGCCGCCACCCCGGCGACACAGGGGCCCCACCCAGGGCTGCTCTGCCTGAGGGACGGGTTCCTGGCCTTCTTCGGCCTCTTCGCGAAGCGGCTCGCACGCGACCTGAAGGCCGGCGTCTTCCGCCGCGCGGGCTTCGAGGGCCCCGTCACCCGACTCTGGGCCAACCCCGAGGAGACGCACAACGGGCGGCAGCACGTCCTGCGCGTCCAGTTCCGCCGGGGCGGCGCGCTGGCGTACAAGCCCCGGCCCGCGAGCGGAGAGGCCCTCTTCCTGGCGGAGCCGGAGCGGCGTGGCCCACGCGCCTTCTTCGCCTGGGTCAACCAGCTCCCGGCGGCCTCCGGAGCGGTGCGGCTCCCCACCCTGCGCGTCCTGCGGGGACGAGGCAGGGACGCCTTCACGTATAGCTGGCAGGACTGGATTGAACGTCCCCGCCAGTGGGGCGTCCTCCGCGATTCGCCCCAACTGAAGCTCCACGGCTGCCAACTGCCGCCGCCCCAGGCCGCGCGCTACTGGCACCACGCGGGCGCCCTCACCGGCACGTGCTTCGCCGTGGGCGCGGCGGACCTGCAGGGCAGCAACCTGGTGGTGGGCGTCCGGCGCGGGCAACGCGAGCCCCTGCCCTACCTGGTGGACCTGGAGCTGTTCTTCTGTCCCGTGCGCCGGCTCCCGGAGACAGGGCTCATTTCAGCGGGGAACCGGCGCGGCAACCACCACGTCGGCTTCGAGTGGCGCGCCTGGTGGTGCACCACCGGCGGTCCGCTGCTGTGCTTCTTCCCCACCCGGAACGGCGCGCTCCAGCTTCGCCCGCGAAGGCGCGCGTGGGCCCGGGAGGAGGCCCGCTCCGTGGTGGCGGACACAGACGGCCACGTAGGCTACGCGGCCCACCTGCTGCCCTTCCTGCGCGGCATGTTCGACGTGTGGACCAAGCTGCTCATGGAGCACGAACGCGTGACGGCCTTCCTCGCGCGCGCGGCGCGGCGGCACCATGTCCGCGTGCTCGTCAAACCCTCGGACGCGTATGACGCGCCGCTGGAGCACATGATGCTGGCGTCCCCAGGGCAGGTGCCCGGCGCCAGCAACCGGGGCCGCGTGCGCTTCAGCACCGAGGAGCGCGAGCAACTGGGCCGCTACGACGTGCCGTACTTCTTCCGCAAGGCGGACGGCGGTCCCTTGCTGATGATGGATGCGCCGCCCACGTCCGCGGCCTTCCGGCCCGTGGGCGAGCAACAGTTCCTGGGGTCCACGCCGCCCCCTGCCCCGCACATCCTGAACGGCGAACAGCTCGGCCTGATGAACCTGGGCGTGGCCCTGCGGGACGCGGTGGACGCCGTCGCCCAGGACCTGCGCCACCGCGTCCAGGAGGCGCCCCAATGGGGCGTGCGTCTGTCATTGGCGAAGGACCGCCGCACGGGCGCGGTGTCCTTCGACTGGCCGGAGACGGGCAAGCGCCTGACGTTCTCCTGGAACCGCCGTACCGTGCGCCTCACCGACGAGGCGCTGGATGAAGCGCCCGCTCCCCGGCCTGGGAAGCGGGCACGGCGGAAGCCGCCTACCGCTTGAAGTGGTCGGCGATGACGCTGGCCACGCAGCAGGTGAGCTTCTTGCCCGTGGGGATGTGGAGGAACTCGTTGGGGCCGTGGGCGTTGCTGCCCGGGCCCAGCAGGCCGGTGATGAGGAACTGCGCCTCCGGGAAGCGCTCGCCCAGCATGCCCATGAAGGGGATGGTGCCGCCCTCGCCCATGGCCATGGCCGGCCGGCCGAAGTAGGTGTCGGACGCGGACTCCACCGCGTTCGACAGCCAGGAGGCCAGCGGCGGTGCGTCCCAGCCGGTGCTGGACTTCTCACCCTCGAACGTCACCGTCGCGCCGTAAGGCGGGTCCTTCACCAGCGCCTGCGTCAGCGCCTCCATGGCCGCCTTGGGGTCCACGCGCGGCGGGATGCGCATGGACAGCTTCACCGTGGTGAAGGGCCGCAGCACGTTGCCCGCGCTGTTGAGCGCCGGCATGCCGTCCACGCCCGTCACGGACAGCGCCGGACGCCACGTCCGGTTGAGCACCAGCTCCGCGCCGTCGTCCGACATGGGGCGGATGCCGGGCACCCAGGGGAACTTGGTGAAGACCTCCTCCCCCAGCACCTTGGCCGCCGCGCGGGCCTGGTCGCGCCGCGCCTCCGGAATCTGCGTGTGCAGGGCCTCCACCAGCACCTTGCCCGTGCCCTCCTCCTCCACGCGAGACAGCACCTGCCGGAGCACGCGGAAGGACGACGGGACGATTCCGCTCGCGTCCCCGGAGTGTACGCCCTCCGTGAGCACGTCCACCCGCAGGTTGCCGGCCACCATGCCGCGCAGCGACGTGGTCATCCACAGCTGCTCGTAGTTGGCGCAGCCGGAATCCAGACACACCACCAGCGACGGCTTGCCGATGCGCGGCGCCAGCGCCTCGATGTAGGCCGGCAAGTCGTAGCTGCCGCTCTCCTCGCACGCCTCGATGAGCACCACGCAGCGCGCGTGCGGCAGGCCCTGCTCGCGCAGCAGGCGGATGGCGGTGAGCGACGCGAAGGCGGAGTAGCCGTCATCCGCGCCGCCGCGCCCGTAGAGCTTGTCGCCCTCGCGCACCGGCGTCCACGGCGTCAGGCCCTCGCGCCAGCCCGTCATCTCCGGCTGCTTGTCCAGGTGGCCATACAAGAGGATGGTGTCGTCGCCCTTCGTCCCGGGCACCTCCATGTAGATGACCGGCGTGCGCTCGCGGCCCTTCTCGTCCTTGAGGCGCACCACCTCCAGCACCAGCCCGGGCAGGTGCTGGGCCTGCGCGAGGCACCAGTCCGCGACGAGCTGAACGGCGGCCTCCATGTGGCCGGAGCGGACCCAGTCCGGGTCGAAGGCGGGCGACTTGTTGGGGATACGGATGTAGCGCTCGAGCGCGGGGAGGATTTCCTGCTCCCAGATGCGGTCGGACGAGTCGGTGGCGGTCTGGACGTTCATGGCCATATCGGGCCGAATCCAGAACACGGGAGAGGGGCCCCTGTCGACAGGGGGAATCCACCAGGAGGCCGGATGGCGTTGATGGCCCCCATCGGATGCGCTGAAAACGCCCCACCCCGGCACTCCTGGGAGTACCGGGGCGGGGCGCCAACTGTCGTCAGCCGTTTACTGCTCCGCGGGGATTTCGCGCACGGACAGCCACTTGAAGTCCACGTCGGTGGCGCTGTCCCAGCGGAACACCGCGATGGGGCCGCCCCAGGTAATCGGCATGGCGTTCACCCCGCCGCCACAGTGGCTGGCGTCGCCACCCCAGCTACCCGAGTCCACCATGTCGTAGACCTTCTTCCAGGTCTTCTTGTCGGCGTTCTCGTTGAGGTACATCTCCAGGCGCACGGCGTCCTTGCCGTTGACCTTGGTGTTGCGCATCACCGACTTGAAGCCCACCCAGCGGCCGCGGAGCGCGGACGTGCCCGTCTTGTACGACGCCTGCTCGTAGGAGACGTGCCACGTCTCCTTCTGCCAGCGCACGCGGCCGTCATAGTGCAGCGAGCCCTTGTAGGCGCTGCCCTCGCAGCCCGAGTGGTTGTCGTTGTGCTTTCCGCCACGCGCGTACCAGGCGAAGTTGTCCGAGTTGTCGGACGTGGAGTTGACCTTGATGAAGCCCGTCATCTCCACGTTCCGCCAGTCGTTCGCCGCCTGCATGTAGCCTCGGCTGGCCAGCACGTCACGGTCGTAGGTCGGAATCTTGGACGCGCTGTAGCCCGTGGAGGTGAACACGGACATGCGCACCTTGCTGTTCTTCATCTTCCAGGAGCCGTCCGAGTTGCGAGTGATGGTGTTCTGCGGGTCAAAGCGATTGTCGGACGTCGCGTTGTCCGCCAGGAACCACTGCTCGCCGCCCGACCTGGTCGGGTAGATCATCGTCACGCCGAACTTGTCCTGCGTGGGCGTGGGGCCGGGGTCCGGATTCTCCGGGTCCGGATTCTCCGGGTCCGGATTCTCCGGGTCCGGGTCCGGGATGGTGGCGCCGGAGAGGGCCGCCATGTCCGTGATGCTGCCCCAGGTCGTCTGGGTGCTGCCGTAGAAGGTGACGCGCACGTAGCGGGCGTTCACCGTGGGGAAGGTGACGCGCTCGAACTCAGCCGTCTTCCCGGAGGAGATGCCCACGAAGACGCGGGTGAACGTGGTCCCGTCCGTCGACGTGGAGATGTCGAAGAGGTTGATGCGCTCGTTGCCACGGAACCAGGCGATGTCCAGGCCGTTCAGCGGCTTCACCGCCCCCATGTCGCCGCGAATCCACTGGCCCGCGCCCGAGGCCGACCAGCGCGTGGCCTTGTTGCCGTCCACCGCCATCGAGGGAGGGGTGGGAGCGTCATAGGAGCTGGCGGTGGCGGAGACGAAGCCTCCAGCGGCCAGCGCGGGCGTCGCGAACGCGCCGACAGCCAGCGAGAACGCGGTGACAGACGTACGGAAGCGCTTCCATCCCCCCAGGGACGAAGTCGAGTGCTGTCGATTCAAGTGACTACCTCAAGTGAGGCCGCGAGCTTCCGCGACACATCGGAGCGGCCAAGGGCCTTTCCGGAGCGCCGCGTTCCCCCCGCGGCGCGTGGACTTCCATCTCCCCGTCCGCCCGGAAGGAGGCACCCGCGCCTACGCGCGGAGGCTCTCTTCAGGAGCGGCCGGAGGTGTTACCGACTCAACGTCGGACTGCGGGCCCCAATACCCTTTGAGTCGATATGGAATTCCCACGACATTTCTTGAGCATGTTTTCAGCCATGCCCGCTCGCCCTGCGGCAATACATGCAATGAAACACGGCGAGTTTATCAGTCTTTGGCGGGAAGTCTTATCACAGCCAGAGCCGAACCATTCAACCGCACGGCGTCTTGCTTCAATGGCTGCAATTTTTCGGAGCCGCCGAAGCAAGCGTCTTCAGTCCACAGCACCAGCTCCGAGCCGGCGGGCACCGGATAATCCAGCGCGCCGCGCAGGCTGAGCAACACCTGCAGGCGCTGGCCGCCCCCGCGCCGTTCGAGCACCAGGGCGTCCGGCCCCAGGGCCCGGGCCGCATACGAGCCCCGCCCCGTCTCGCGCAGAGCGGGCTCCGACGCGCGCAGACGGAGCAGCTCCCGGTAGAGCGCTCGCACGCCCGCGTGCCCTGGCTTCTCCGCCTCCGCCCAGTCCAGTCGGGAGCGGGTGAAGGTGTCCTCCGCTTGCGGGTCCGGCACCTCCGCGCCCGAGAAGCGCGCGAAGCCGGCGAACTCCTTTCGCCGGCCCTCCGTGACGAGCTTGCCCAGCTCCGCGTTGTGCTCGGTGAAGTAGAGGAAGGGCGTGCTGGCGTTCCACTCCTGCCCCATGAAGAGCATGGGCGTGTAGGGGGACAGCAGCAGCAGTCCACTCATGGCGCGGAAGGCTGCGGGGCTCACGTCGTGCCCCAGCCGCTCGCCGAAGGCACGGTTGCCCACCTGGTCATGGTTCTGGATGCAGTGGACGAAGCGCCAGGGCTCCAGCCCATCCGCCTTCGTGCCTCGCGCATGGCCCAGGTTCTTCGACACCTGCCCTTCGTAGAACCAGCCCTGGTTCAGCGTGCGCGCCAGGTCCTCCGTGTTGCCCGTGTAGTCCTGGTAGTAGCCCTCGCTGTCCCCCGCGAAGGCGCGGCGCAGCTGGTGGTGGAAGTCATCCGCCCACACGCCGTCCAGCCCCAGGCCGCCCTCCGACGCGGGGCGCATCAGGCGCCGCTCGTTGCGCTCGTCCTCGGCGATGACATGCACCTGCCGGCCCGGCGCGCAGGCCCGCGCCCGCACGGCGATTTCGGTGAGCAGGTGCGGCGTGCCGTCGTCGATGATGGCGTGCGCGGCGTCCAGGCGCAGGCCGTCCAGGTGGTAGTCGGCAATCCACATCTCCACGTTGGCCAGCACCTGGGTCCGCGCGTGGGCGCTGCCTTCGCCGTCGTAGTTCACCGCGTCGCCCCACGGCGTGTGGTGGCGGCCGGTGAAGTAGTGCGGCGAATACACCCGCAGGTAATTCCCATCCGGTCCGAAGTGGTTGTAGACGGCGTCCATCAGCACCGCGAGCCCGTGCGCGTGCGCGGCGTCCACCAACCGGCGCAGCCCCTCCGGACCGCCGTAGGCCTGGTGGGGCGCGAACAGGCTCACGCCGTCGTAGCCCCAGTTGCGGCGTCCCGGGAAGGACGCCACCGGCATCAGCTCCAGCGCGGTGATGCCCAGCGCCTTGAGGCCGGCCAGCCGCGGGATGAGCGACTCGAAGGTGCCTTCGGGCGTGGCCGTGCCCACGTGCACCTCGTAGATGACCAGCGCCTGCGGCGCCACGCCCTTCCAGCCCGCGTCCGTCCAGGCGAAGTCGGGCACCACCACTTCGGACGGCCCATGCACGCCCTGGGGCTGCGAACGCGACCACGGGTCCGGGAAGGGGCCTTCTCCGTCCACGCGCAGCTTGTAGCGAAGCCCCGCGCCCTGCCCTTCCAGCACCGCGCCGAAGCAGCCGCCGGGCTCCGGCGTCATCGGCAAGACGCGGCCGGGATTGCCTTGCGCGTCGTGCAGCACCACCTCCACGCGCTGGTGGCCGGGCGCCCAGACACGCCACCGCACCCGCCCGTCCGCCTCCACCCACGCCCCCAAGAGAGGGGCCTTCGACCGCGCTGCCCGAGACTCATCCGCTGGACCCATGGGCATGTCCCTGTAATGCGTCACCCCTGTCCTTGAGGAGCACTCCGTGAGGCCAGCCGCGCCCGCCGCGCGGCGGATGTTCACGGGTAGGCATGGCGCCCGAAAGGAATGGGAACCGGCCGACGGTGTTCGTGACGACGACACCCCGGCTGGAAGATGACCGTGAGCAGGCGCACGGGCCGTCTTGTCGGCCCCGCTCCCCGCCAGGATGATGCGCCCGCCGGCGGCCACCCGCCCCTGATTGGAGTCCCCTGGAATGAGCATCACCCACCCTGGCCTGGAGCCGCTGCCCGAATCGCCTGACGAGGACGTGCGCGCGCGCGTCGCCGCCATCGAGGTCCTCTCTCCCCGCGAAATCGACGAGCGGTTGTCGGACCTGGGCTACCGGGGGCAGACGGAGGCGCGCCGCGCGGCATCCGTGCTGGCGTACCGGCACCTGCGCCGCATCCGTCACCTGTTCCTGGAGGGGCTCGCCCCCGAACCGGGCATGCGGGAGAACTGCCTCTTCCTGGGGCCCACCGGCTCGGGGAAGACGTTCCTCGTGGAGCTGCTGTTCCGCGAAATCCTCGCCGTGCCCACCGTGCTGGCGGACGCCACGCAGTTCTCCGAAACGGGCTACGTGGGCGACGACGTGAGCACGCTGCTGTCGCGCCTGTACGAAGCCGCGGACCGGAACGCGGCCTGGGCCGGCTGCGGCGTGGTGTGCATGGACGAGTTCGACAAGCTCGCCACCAGCCGCTCCGACAGCCGCTTCGCCGGCCAGCAGACCACGAAGGACGTCAGCGGCTTCGGCGTGCAGCGCAGCCTGCTGCACATGCTGTCCGCCCCCAGCGCGGACTTCCCGCCCGACTTCGGCTTCACCAGCCGCCAGCGGCCCGACACCATGGAGCTGGCCTGCGTCACCTTCATCGCGTGCGGCGCCTTCAGTGGCCTGGGCGCCACCGCGGAGGGGCTGGCCCGGAGCGAACACCTGGGCTTCGGCCGCGAACCGCTCCCGGCGCGGGCGGAGAGCATCGCCACGCGAGTGACGGAGGAGCAGTTGGAACAGACCACCGCCTTCGCGCGCTACGGCTTCATCCCGGAGCTCATTGGCCGCTTCAACCGGCTGGTCTCCTTCTCGCCCCTGGACGCGGGCACCCTGGGCGACATCCTCCAGCACAACGTGCTGCGTGCCTACGAGCGCGAGTTCGAGCAGGAAGGGCTGCGCCTGCAGGTGGACACCGAGGTGCGGGAGTTCGTCGTGGCCCGCGCGCTCAAGCGGGAGACGGGCGCGCGAGGGCTGCGCACCACGCTCGCCCCCTTGCTGGAGCGGGCCGCCTACGAGCACTTTGGCCAGCGAGACAACGACGGCACGCTCCGGCTGACACTGGAGGGCGGCGAGGTCCAGGCGCGGCGGGTGTAGCCGCGCGCCTCCCGGCCAGGTGACGTGCCAGGGAAGCAGGCCCGTTCCACACCCCGCACGCACAAGCCTTACGGTTTTGCTGAGCAACGGAATCCGGAGGGCAGACACATGCATCACACTCGGGAGATACCCAGGGAAGGCTGGGGGGACTACCTCGCCTTGCTGAGCAACCTGGAGCGCGACCACTGGGTGCGCATCGAGACGGAGAGCGTCGACTTCGGCGACCAGCCGCTCGCCGGCAGGCTGCCGCTGGTGGAGATTGCCCTCGAGTCGAAGGGGAGCGACCAGGGCTCCGTGGAAATCATCGTGGGCCGGCCGGGCGGAGAAGTCACCCACCGCATCCTCAAGCCCGACCACATCTACGCGGACGAGAGCGAGAGCGGCGAGCTGGAGTGCCTGGACATCGAGGACGCGGACCACGTGAAGACGCTCATCTTCTTCGAGTCGCAACGCGCGGGCGAGGAGCCGAGCATCGGCGCGCCGTCCTGACGACGGGCCCCACGTGAGCACGATGAGGCCGGAAGGCACCCGCCCGAGCACGGGGTGCCCTCCAGCCAGCGCGCCTTCCTGACCGGGCCTCACGGCGCGGCCAGGGCGGCGGTCCTGCATCGTGGGACTACGGGTACAGCGCGCGAGCGCCCTGCTTGTCCAGGGTGGTGAGCACCAGGTCGCCCGTCTGGGTGCCAGCGCACTGCGGGTAGTGCATGACGGACGCGCGGTCATACGTCGACGTCAGGGCGCGCCACGCGTTGTCCTCGAAGCAGCCGCTGCCCGTGGAGCGGGTGTGCTCGTGGCGGAAGCCCAGCACGTGGCCCAGCTCGTGGCGCATGATGCCCTCCAGCGTCCAGGGCGAGATGGGGCCGAAGGCGGTGTTGTCCACCAGCACGTTGCGGCCCGAGCGCCCCGAGTTCGGGAAGAAGGCGCGCGCCAGGTACTGGCCGCCCGAGTTCACCGGACGCACGTCGAAGAGCACGTTGTTGTTCGAAGCGGTGCAGGCCCCGTCCTGCGCCGTCACGTGGGTGAAGTTGACGTTCGCGGTGGCCTCCCAGGCCGCCGTGGCGCTGTTCATCGCCGTCACCACGCGCGACTTGTTGCCGGAGAAGGTGCTGCTGACGCAGTACGTGAGGTTGCGCGCCTGGGTGGCGCTCCACTTCACGTCCCCGCTGAGGGCCTTGGTGGGGCTGGTGTTGTAGACGGCCAGGCCACCCCGGCTGGTGCCCGTCTCCGCCGCGACGTGGTTGTCGAAGAAGGCGCGCAGCTCCTCCTCGCTGTCCAGCGCCATGTCGCCGTCGAAAATCAGCTTGCCCTCGGGATCCTCGTACACCGAGGCCCGGAACTCCTCCCACGTCATCTTCGTCGGCTCGGACTCGGAGGCCTCCGGGCCACCGCACGCGGAACCGAGAAGGGCCACACCAGCAACCAGCGCAACGGAGCGGAACTTGAGCATCTTGGGGTTTCCTCTGACGCCTACTTCGGGGGACGCACCCGCCGCCCGGCGATTCCGCCAGCCGCGGCCTGGAGCGCTCCGCCCTTGAGCAACCGCCGCGCCAATCCGACGCCCAGAGGACAAATCAAGCTTTCACGACATTGCATGGACTAAAGACATTCCATGTTTGGAGTCAAAGGACGTAAACGCTCCTGACGGCGCGCCCGGCAACGTGGCGTCGGCACGGAGGAATCGCGTCTTCCGAGGGAGCTGCATCCAAACCAGACAGTGCTGTCTGGTTGTCGGTCACCTGCCCCGTGGGTCAGGTCCGCTGCGCCCGGGGGGAAAACCACCCGTTGCAAAACGCCAGACATTGGCAAGATGCATTCCCAGACAGCCTGCGTCAACCCTCTCACCGCAGCAGGGCTGGATTCATTCAGCCAGCGCCGGCACACGGGGGATGGCGGCCGAGGGGGTTGATTCCCGACGCCCGGGGGCGCTGAGGACTGCGCGCTCCTTGCGGGCGTGATAGGCGGAACAGGAGGACCCCGCCGTTCGCTATGCACCTGTTCGACATCCCCGCCTGGTTGGAGGTGGCCTGGCCCCATGTGGTGGCGGCGCTGACCGTGCTCATCAGCGTGGTGGCCAGCGCCCATGCGGTGCTGCACAAGCGGGACGTGCGGGCTGCGGTGGGCTGGGTGGGGCTGGCGTGGCTGGTGCCGGTGCTGGGCGGGGTGCTGTACGTCCTCCTGGGCATCAACCGCATCCGGCGCCGGGCGCGCTCGTTGATGCTGAAACAAGAGCACGGCCGCTTTCCGCCGCTGTTCCAGGTGGCGCCCATGAAGGCGGAGACGGTGAGCGGCCCCCACCCAGAGGCCGCTCCCCTGACACCCCTGGTGCGGCTGGGGGACGCGGTGGTGGGACGGCCGCTGCTGCCGGGCAACCGCTTCACCGTGCTGGAGTCCCGCCGGGACGCCTACCCC
The DNA here is from genome assembly GCF_006547365.1 of Myxococcus sp. AB056. Classification (NCBI taxonomy): domain Bacteria; kingdom Pseudomonadati; phylum Myxococcota; class Myxococcia; order Myxococcales; family Myxococcaceae; genus Myxococcus; species Myxococcus sp. AB056. The sequence continues at coordinate 35,046 of NZ_VHLB01000074.1, forward strand.
GCCATGCTGGAGGCGATTGACGCGGCGCGCACGACCCTGTCGCTGTGCAGCTACATCTTCGACAATGACGTGGCGGGCCGGCACTTCGTGGAGGCGCTGAGCGCGGCGGTGAAGCGAGGCGTGGAGGTGCGGGTGCTGGTGGACGCGGTGGGCTCGCGCTACACGTGGCCGCCCATCCTGGGCCGGCTGCGCCGAGCCGGCGTCCGCGCCGCGCGCTTCCTGCCGTCGCTGATGCCCTACCGGCTGCCCTTCGCCAACCTGCGCAACCACCGCAAGCTGATGGTGGTGGACGGGCGCGTGGGCTTCACGGGGGGCATGAACATCCGCAAGGCCTTCTGGCCCGGCGAACATGCCGCCGTGGACCTGCACTTCCGCGTCGAAGGACCGCTGGTGGGGCAGCTCCAGGAGACCTTCGCGGAGGACTGGGCCTTCACCACGCGCGAGCGGCTGACAGGCGAGGCCTGGTTCCCGCCGCTCACCGAAGTGGGCACCGTGCTCGCGCGGGGCATCGCGGACGGCCCGGACGAGGACTTCGAGACGCTGCGCACGGTGCTGCTGGGGGCCCTGGCCACGGCGCGGACGTCGGTGCGCATCGTCACGCCCTACTTCCTCCCGGACACGGCGCTCATCACCGCGCTGAGCGTGGCGGCGCTGCGCGGCGTCCAGGTGGACATCCTCCTTCCCGAGAAGGGCAATCTTCCGCTGGTGCAGTGGGCCGCCTGGGCGCAGCTGTGGCAGGTGCTGCGGCCGGGCTGCCGCATCTTCCTCACCGCCCCGCCCTTCGACCACACGAAGCTGATGGTGGTGGACGGCGTGTGGTCGCTCATCGGCTCGGCCAACTGGGACCCGCGCTCGCTGCGGCTCAACTTCGAGTTCAACGTGGAGTGCTACGACACCGCGCTGGCCACGCAGCTGGAGGGCGTGGTGGCCGCGCGGCTGCGCAACGCGCGGCCCCTCACGTTGGAGCAGGTGGACGCGCGCGCCCTGCCCATCCGCTTGCGGGATGGGCTGGCGCGGCTGCTGTCGCCGTACCTCTAGAGCAGGGCGCGCCGGACCCGCCAGAAGGTCTCCTTGGCGGCACGGTAGCCCCGCGAGTCCTGGGGCAGCAGCATGCGCAGCAGCTCCGCGGACTGCGTCTGCAGGGGCCGCACGCAATGCGTCTCCACCTTGGCACGCAGGAAGCCCAGCGGGTCGCGCTTGCGGTAGTCCGCGAAATAGGTCCGCAGCTCGTTGCGCGTGCGCGCCTGCCCGTTGTCCGCGTACTTGGCCACATAGGGACTGAAGTCCGGGTAGAGCCGCCCCGCGCCGAAGTCGCCGTGCAGCGTCGTCTTCATGAAGTTGCCAATGAGCAGGTCGTCGAAGACCTGGTAGCGCACGGCCGACATCAGCGAGCCGCGTGGCACCTCGAAGGTGATGCCCCGGCGGAAGCGGCGCTTCTGGAATTCGATGACGTGCTCCCGGCCGCCCACGCGGAAGCGCAGAAAGTCGAGCGTGCGCCCCAGGTGCTCCACGCCGAGGAAGTAGGTGGTGAGCGCCGTCACATCGTCCGTGTCCAGTGAATCGCTCCAGTCGTCACCGAAGGTCTTGGGGTCCACCGGGCGCAGGACGCGCTCCCGGGGCTGGATGCGCTCCGTCTGACCGCGGATGAAGTCGTGGCGGATGAACGCGGGCAGCAGTGAGCAGGTACGCGACTCGAAGCCCCGGCCGTAGTCCTCCAGCCGGGTGGTGTACTCGGAGGCCCAGACGCTGTCGGCCCGCTGGTACTTGTGCATGGAGCTGAAGGGGATGAAGTAGCGCACCCCATAGAACTCCGCCTGCCGGGCAATGGTCCGTCCCACGGGCGTCTTCGCCGCGGCATGGGGCGCGATGCGCTGCCCATCCTCGGTGAAGAAGTTGATCATGTCCGCGTCGCCGTACCCGGACAGGGCCAGGAGATACGACTCCTGATACCCGCTGACCACCTTGCGCACGAAGTGGCTGGCCCCGCGGTCCCCCGCGTCGTTGAGGTTGACCAGCAGCCGCCCGTCCATGTCCACCAACAGGACGGCGTCCTGGTTCACGTCCGGCAGGCACATGACGCGGATGCGCGGTGACAACTGCGTCCACACCCGGTCCGCCAGCACGTGCACCTTGAAGCCCTGCCCGCGCAGGTCATCGCGCATGCGGTGGCCGAAATGGTTGGGCACCAGCAGCGTACGCGAGCGCAGCGCGCCCAGCGATTCCATGCTCAGGTGGTCCGGGTGGCCATGAGACAGCCACACGTAGGGACAGGCCTGGATGGCCTCGCGCTGCGCCGCGGGAATCTCATGCGACAGCGTCCAACTCCCGAAGTATGCGCTGCCGTCCGTCCACGGGTCGGTCACCAGCACCGGACCGTGGTCGTGGCAGATGAGCGTGGCGTTTCCAATCGTCTCGAAGCCCAGTTCCATCGCGTGCCCCCCTTCGCCCTGCGTCCGCGCACAAGTCCGCTGGTTTGGCCGGTCCAACGTGACGATGGGCGGACGCCGCCTGCACTGCCCGGCAGCACGGTGAAGATGATTCGTTGCCTGGACGCACGCTGCCCGTTCCTGCGGGCGTGGAGACGCGGCCCCTTGCGCCCCGCCCTCGGACTTGCGCTGGAATCTCCGTGGCGCGCGGAGGGAAGCGCCCTTCCCTTCATGGGAAGGCCGCCTCCTTCCGCGAGGCGTCCGGGCTCAGCTCCTGCGCGCCACGAGGGAAAGAATCTGCGCGCCGTAGCGCTCCGTGAGGGAGGGCCCCACCCCGTGGATGGCCATCAACTCCGAGCCATTCTCCGGACAGGCCGCCGCGATGGCCTCCAGCACCCGGTCCGTGAGGATGCGAAAGGCAGGCACGCGCCGCTTGCGCGCCTCCGTGAGCCGCCAGGCCTTCAAGGCCTCCACCATTTTCGGAGAAGGCTCGGCCGCGGCGCGGCGGCCCGGCGCGGAGGCACTCAGAGCCCCCGTGCTCCGGGATGCACGCGGCGCCCCGGCGGTGCTCTTCGCGGGAGCGTTCGCGCGCCAGTGCGTCGGCGAGTCTTCCTCATCGGATTCGGATGCCGTGCGCCGCGTCGCGGCCCCGGCCTTGGCGCGGACCGTGCGCTTCTTGGCCGTGGCCCGCTTCGCGGTGCCCTTCTCCGCGCCCTTGCCCCGCTTGCGCTTCGCGGCCTTCTCCAGGGGCAACGGCAAAACCACCCGCTGGGGGTCCACCGCACGCGTGCGCCGGCCCTCGTCCGTCAGGGCGAGGCGCTGGAACGAGATGACCTGCCCGTCCTTGTCGAACGAGTCCACCTCCAAGCGCGTCAGCCCGGCGCGGACCAGTCCCCCCACCAGTCGCTCGAAGTCGCGCCGTGGCAGGGACTCTCCGAACAACTCGCGGTGGAGCCGTCCGGTGGCCTGTCCGTCCCGCTCCTGGAGCGACTCCAGGATGCGCTCCAGCCAGTGCCGCTCCGCGGAGGTCGGCTCGGCGAAGCGCAGCGTGGCACAGTCCTCCGGCGCGCAGACGTCACACAGGCCACAAGGCTCACCCGAATCCTGGGTGTCACCGAAGTGCCCCACGAGCTGCTTCATGCGGCAGCCATGGGCCTCCGCGTAGCGCCCCATCTGCTCCAGGTGCAGCAGCTTGCGATCGCGCTGGGCCGAGTACGACGCGGACCAGCCCGGCTTCCCGCGCATCACCGTCTCGTCAGGCGTCATGACGACGCCGCCGTGAATCCAGAGCTGCTCCAGTGCCTTGTCGAAGACCTCGGGGTCTCCTCGCACGCGGCCCTGGAGCACGGCCTTGGGCTCGAGCTGCGGCGCCGTGGACTTGAACAGCCGCTCCAGCACGTACGCTTCCGGGTAGTCGCGCCTGTGGAAGAACTCGTGCGTGCGCCGGTCGATGTACGAATGCAGCAGCACCGCGCGCGACGGCTTTCCATCGCGGCCCGCGCGGCCCAGCTCCTGGTAGTAGCCCTCCAGGCTGGCGGGGAGCGCCGCGTGGATGACGGTGCGCACGTCCGCCTTGTCGATGCCCATGCCGAACGCCGTGGTGGCCACGATGACCTCCAGCGAGCCTCGGAGGAACTCGGCCTGCACCCGGTCTCGCTCCGAAGGCTGGAGCCCCGCGTGATAGGCGGCCGCGGGGAACTCGCCCGCGAGCTGGTCCGCGAGCTGCTCGGCATGCTTGCGCGTGGCCGCGTAGACAATCGCGGGCCGGTTCTCCTCGTCCTCGAGCAGGCCCTGGATGGCGTCGCCGCGCGCGCCGGGGTTCAGCTCCCGCACCTCGATGGCGATGTTGGTGCGGCGAAAGCCGTGAATGAAGGTGCGCGCCTTGCCCCCGGGGCCTTGCAGGCCGAGCTGCTGGACGATGTCCCGCTGCACGTCCGGCGTGGCGGTGGCGGTGAGCGCCACCACGGGCGCGGGGCGCAGCAGGGGCAACCGCGCGCCCAGGAGCCGGTAGTCCGGGCGGAAGTCGTGTCCCCACTGGGAGATGCAGTGGGCCTCGTCCACCGCGATGAGCGCGGGCGTGCGGCGCGCCAGGAACTCCACGAAGCCCGGGACGCCGAGCCGCTCGGGCGCGATGAACAGGAAGTCGAGCCGGTCCTCCAGGTAGTCCGCGCACACCTGCCGCGACATGGCCCGGTCTCTTCCGGAGTGGATGCGGTCCGCCGCGAAGCCGAGCGACTGGAGCCGCGCCACCTGGTCCTCCATCAGCGCGATGAGCGGACTCACCACCAGCGTGGTGCCCGCGCGCGCCAGACCCGGCAACTGGTAGCAGAGCGACTTGCCGGCGCCCGTGGGCATCACGAGCAGCAGGTCCTCTCCCGCCGTGGCCGCGCGGCACACGGCCTCCTGATACGGCCGGAAGTCCGAGAAGCCGAACGCCTCCTTCAGCAGCGGACGCAGCGCCTCGGGCGCCGTCGGTGCGCGCCGCACGCGCTCCGGCCGCTGCCCGGTGGACGCGGCAGACGCCGGGGTCCTCGCACGGTTCACTGGAGCGCGAGCGGCGCCCGTGTTCTCCCAGGCCCCGGCGTTCCAGCCCGCGCCGTCCGCCCGCGGAAGGCGTGAGGCCGCTCCTCCGCCCGGTGACATGGTGGAGGACAGCGGCTCGCCATGAGGCTCCGAGCGCCCCACGGAGCCCGAGGTCCTGCTCCGCCGCGTCCCGAAGAGCGGCTCCGAAGCCTCCGAGAACGCACCCGGGCGTCCCTGTCCCGGCACACCCGGCGCGGCATCCGCGAAGCGCTCGGCAGAAGCCTCCGCGAACGCCCCCTGCCGGCCACGCCCCGACACTCCCGCCGAAGCATCCCCGAAGCCCTCAGCAGAGGACTCCGCGAACGCCCCCTGCCCGCCAGGGCCACGCGCTCCCGCGCCAGCGCCGTGCGCCGCGCCCTCGCTCGCCACCTGCGCCGCACCGCCCTGCCCCCAACCTGCTCCAGGTGGAGCCCCCAACACATCGTTGCGCGGAGGCCGTTGCGGCGCGGTGGCGCCATGGCCCACCACCTCGATGACATACGCCTCGATGCCGCGGATGAACTCATCGAGCTGGCCTTCGCCACGCTCGATACGCTGGAGCCACGCTTCCCACTGGCCCGTCATGGCCGGTGTCTTCACATCCGGGTGCACCACCTGGATGAGGTGGATGCCCTTCTCCGTGGCCTCCATCACCTTGCCCCGGCGGCGCAGGTACTCGCGGTCCAGCAGCACCTCGATGATGGCCGCGCGGGTGGCGGGAGTCCCCAGGCCCGTCTCGCGCATCGCGTCCGCGAGCTCCTTCTCATCCAGCGCCCGCCCCGCCGACTCCATGGCCGTCAGCAGCGTCGCATCCGTGAAGCGCGGAGGCGGACGCGTGCGCTTCTTCACCGCCTCCACGTCCTCCACGGACTGCGGCTGCGCGCGCGCCAACCCCGACGGCAGCGTCTGGGGCTCGTCCTCCGGCTCCCGCTCCGCGTCCTCGCCCTTGCGCCCCTCCGACTTCAGCCGCGGCGCCTTCTGTCCGCCGCCAATGTCCAGCACCTTCCAGCCCACCTGCTCCACCTGGGTGCCCGTGCTCTGGAAGCGGTCCACCACGGGCGGCGCCCCTGCCGACGTCACCGCGGTGATGACCGTGGTGACCCGCCAGACGTGGTCCTCGTGCCACGCCTGGAGCAGACGCCGGCACACCAGGTCATAGACGCGCTGCTCGTCCGGAGACAGCCGCACCCCGCCTGGCGACGTGGGCGTGGGGATGATGGCGTGGTGGTCCGTCACCTTCGCGTCATCCACATAGCGCTTGCCCAGCGCCCGAGCCCCCGTACCGACGGCCAGGTCCTCCTCGTAGGGCCCGCGAATGGCGTTCACCACCTCCGGCAGCGTGTCCGCCACGGTGCGCGACAGGTGCCGACTGGCGGTGCGCGGATAGCTCAACAGCTTGTGCTTCTCGTAGAGCGCCTGCGCCACCTCCAGCGTGCGCTGCGCGCTGAAGCCATGGAGCCGGTTGGCGTGCCGCTGCAGCTCCGTCAAGTCGTAGAGGAGCGGAGGCGCCATCCGCTTCTCCTCCGACTCCAGCGATTCGATGATGGCCCGCCCGGCGCGCACCCGGTCGATGATGGCCTGCGCCTCCACGCCGTTCGCATCCAGCCGCCGCGCCTCGCGCACGCCCTCGAAGCCCGGGGGCGCCACGGGCTTGCCATCCGGGCCCGAGCGGAACCACGTGCCCTTGTACAGCGCGTCCGGCGGAACCCCCTTCGCCCTGGGCGCGAAGGTGGCCACGAGCTCCAGGTAGTCACGCGGCACGAAGTCGCGGATGGCCAGCTCGCGCTCCACCACCATGGCCAGCGTGGGCGTCTGCACCCGGCCCACGCTCAGCATCTCTCCGTGGCCCCCGTGCGCCAGCGTGTACAGGCGCGACAGGTTCATCCCCACCAGCCAGTCCGCCCGGCTGCGCCCCATGGCCGCGGCGGCCAGCGCTTCGTATTCACGGCCGTCCGCGAGCCGGCGGAAGCCGTCCTGGATGGCCCGCTCCGTCAGCGACGACACCCACAGCCGCTGGACCGGCTTGCGGCACTTCGCCGCGTCGTAGATGTACCGGAAGATGAGCTCGCCCTCGCGCCCCGCGTCCGTGGCGCACACCACCGAGGACACCTCCGGCGCGTTGAGTACCTGCTTCACCACCTCGAACTGACTGCGCGTCTCCTTGGAGACGACCAGCGGCCAGTCCGCCGGGAGCATGGGCAGCAGCGCGCGGCTCCACTTCTTCCAGTCCGCGCGAATCTCATGGGGCTGCGCCAGGCCCACCAGGTGCCCGATGGCCCACGTCACCACGTAGCCATTGCCGCGCAGCCAGCCCTCACCGCGTTCGTTCGCCCCCAGCACCCGCGCGATGTCGCGCGCCACCGAGGGCTTCTCCGCCAGCACGGCCAGCAGGGAGGGGCGACCGGAGGACGCCTTCGTACCGCCGTCCCTGCCTCCGCGCCTGTCCTCCCGGGGCGTCTCGCCCATCTCTTCCCACCTCATGTGCCCTGTCCCCTCCCGCCCACCACACCAC
>NZ_VHLB01000075.1:0-41809 GCF_006547365.1 Myxococcus sp. AB056
GGGGAAAGGTCGTCGGCAGCGTCATATGTGTAAGAGAGGCGGGGGGGTGGGGGGGCCTGTCCAAATCTTCCACAGGCTGACAATTCGCTATGCGTGCGCGAGCCGTTCCTGGATCAGGGAGAGGAGTTCCCTGCCAGCGAACGGTTTTTCCAGATGGGGGCTTGGTACCGACTCCAGGAAGGCGCGGGCCTGAGGCGTCACCGCGCCGCCGGTGAGGAAGATGACCCGCTGGGCCTGCTCGGGGTGGCGGGCCTGGAGGGCGGAGTAGAAGTCCATCCCGCTCATGCCCGGCATCATCAGGTCGCAGAAGACGACGTCGAAGCGCTCGCCGGCCTCGATGCGCTCCAAGGCCTCCTGGGCCCGGGTGAAGAGGGTGACGTCGTGGTGTGGACGCAGCGTACGCCCCAGGGCCGTGCAGACGAGCGGCTCGTCGTCCACCACCAGCACGTTGCCCCGTTTCTCCGTGGGGGCGGGCGGCGGAGCGGGTGGTGGGCGCTCCGTCCCGAGCCGCTGGGAGGGGGTCAGGAGCACCTGGAAGGTGGAGCCCTTGCCCGGCTCGCTCATCGCATGGATTTCCCCACCCAGGGCCGTCACCAGGCTGTGGCAGATGGACAGGCCCAGTCCGGTGCCCACCCCGGGCTCCTTGGTGGTGAAGAAGGGGTCGAACAGGCGCGGCAGGTGTTCCTTGGCGATACCGGCGCCCGTGTCCGACACCTCCACGCAGACGTGGCCGTTGCCCGAAAGGCGGGTGACGACGCGGATTTCATGGCGCTCCGGCGTCCCGGAGGGAATGGCCTGGGCGGCGTTCACCAGCAGGTTGAGGAACACCTGTCCCAGGCGTGACTCATTGGCGACCACGGTGGGGACCGCGTCGAGCTGCTTCACCAGGCGGGCGCGGTGACGAATCTCCGTGGTGGCCAGGTTCAGCGTGGACTCCAGCACCTGCCGGACGTCCACTTCCGCGCTCTCCGCTGAGTCCACCCGGCTGAACGTCTTCAAGTCCCGGACGATGCTGCGCACCCGGTCGGCGCCCTGCTGCGCCTCGGCGAGCGCGGCCTGGGCGCTGGCCACCGCCTCCGCCAGCCGGGGCTCCATGTTCCGGGTGCCGGTGGGCTGCACGCCGGCGAGCTCCTCGCGCGCGAAGGCCAGGTTGGCGGTGAGGTAGGCCAGGGGGTTGTTGATTTCATGCGCCACGCCCGCGGCCAGTGTGCCGACGGAGGCCATGCGCTGCGCGAGCATCAGCCGCGCCTGCATCTGGTAGCGCTCCGTCAAGTCATGGGAGACGGAGACGATGGAGTCCTCGCCGTCGAAGGGCAGGGGAAAGGTGGTGGACTCCACGTGCAGCACGCTGCCGTCGCGTTTGATCAGCCGACGCTCCTGGAGCGCCGCGCGGCCGGTGCGGAGGGCTTCGTGCATGCGCGCGTTGGCGCTGGCGAAGTCCTCCTTAGGGATGATGTCGGAGAAGTGCTTGCCCAGCAGCTCGTTCACGCTCTCGTAGCCCAGGGCCGTGGCGACCTTGAGGTTGGCGTAGCGCACGCGTGCGTCGGTGTCGAAGACGGCCACCAGGTCCGGCAGGCTGCCGATGAGGGTGCGGAAGCTCACCTCCGAGCGGCGCAGGCTTTCCTCGGCGCGCTTGAGCGGGGTGATGTCCGGGAAGAAGGCGATGACGTGGGGCGTGCCGCCGTAGGGGACCAGGCCCATGAAGAGCAGCGTGTGCCGCAGCTCGCCCTCGCGGGTGCGGTACTGCGCGTCCACGCCGCGCACCGTGCCGTGGCGCCGCAGCGTGTCCATGATTTGCGAGCGGTTCAGGGGCGCCTGCCACAGCGCCAGCTCCATCGTGGTGCGCCCGATGACCTCCTCGCGCGTGTAGCCGAAGAGTTCGAAGTAGGCTTCGTTGGCCGCCACCACGCGCCCCTCGGTGATGGTCGTGATGGACGTGGGCACGGGGCTGACGGCCAGCAGCGTCTCCTTCAGGTCATCTCCGAAGGGCAGGCCCTTGCGGCCCTCGCGCCGGACGAAGCGGCGGTGGGCCAGCTCCAGCCGCAGCGCCAGCTCCTCCTCATCCACGGGCCACGCGAGCAAGTCATCGGCGCCGGCCTCCAGGACGGGCCGCAGTCCGCCCAGCGCGCCCCGGTGGCCCAGGAGCAGCAACACGGATTCCTCACCGCCGGGCAGGCTGCGCAGCGCGCGCACCAGCGGGACGCGGGAGGGGTCCGTCCGGGCATCCACCATCACCAGCGCGCACGTTCCGCTGCGCCACGCGGCGGGCACCTCCGCTTCGCGCGTCACGGTGACCACCGTGTGTCCCTGCTCACGCAACCAGGACTCGACTGGCGCCAGGTCCGCCCCTCCCCCCTGGGTGACAATCAGGACCCGCATGGGACACCTCTTGAAGACGAACGCTCATCGTTACACGACGTTTGCTGTTGTAAAAGCGGGGTGCCGTGCCGGTGTGGCGTGCAGGTGACGAAGCGCCCGGGCTGATACACTGGCTTCAGGACCGGGGTGGACCGGTGGAGACAGGGGGAACTCATGGAACGGCGGGGCTTTGACGACAAGACGGCCACCGAGCCGCGGAAGCCACCACCGTTGCCGGTGCAGGTGCCTCGGCGGAACTTCGAAGGGCTCTTCGTCCATGCGTTGAAGCCCACGGGGCCCTTCGCCCAGTCCTTGCGAGACATTGGCTACGACATGGAGGCGTCGCAGGAGTACTACCCGCTGGCGGTGTGGCGGGCGGCACTGGGGGTGGCCCGTCGCCATGTCTGCGTGGGGCAGCCGCCCGAGGCGGCCAACCGCGTCCTGGGGCACCGCTATGTGGAGGGGTTCGCCCAGACACTGGTGGGTCGCATCTTCGCCACCGCCGCGCCCCTGTTGGGGACGGAGCGGTGTCTGACGCGACTGCCCACGTATCTACGGGCGGGGCGCGAGGACATGAAGATGCTGCTGGAGCCGGTGCAGGCGGGGGAATGGCGCATCCGCGTCGTGGACCCGGACCCGCTGCCGGACTTCGTCGCCGGCGTGGTGGAAGGCGTCCTGCTGCGCACCAAGGTGTTGCCCCAGGTGGAGGTGCTGGAGCGGCAGACCGCGGGGTACGCCCTGCGGGTGCGCTGGACGGGCGCCTGAGCGGGCCTCCGGGCTCCGGGTGGCCGCCTCATCGCCAGCCAGGGAGGCGAGTTCCCACAGGTGCTCCCTCAGTTGTGATTGGCGGCGAAGTGTCCAGTCGTTAAACCTGCCACCCGTATGCACAAGACTCACCTCGTTGGCGCGCGCACGCACAACCTGAAGGACCTGTCGGTCGACCTCTCGGAAGGGGAGTTCGTCTGCGTCACTGGCGTCTCTGGCGCTGGTAAGTCGAGCCTGGCGCTCGACACCCTGTATGCCGAGGGGCAGCGGCGCTTCGTGGAGAGCTTCAGCCCGTACGCCCGGCAGTTCCTCGAGCGGCTGGAGCGGCCGCCCATGGATGCCCTGGAGCCCGTGGCCGCGGGCGTGGCCGTGGACCGGCGCGCGCCCGTGAAGAGCTCGCGCTCCACGGTGGCCACGCTGGCGGACGTGGAGCCGTACCTGTCCGCGCTCTTCACCCGCGAAGCCGTGCCCGTCTGCGGCACCTGCGGCGTGGAGGCGGTGCGGACGGACGCGCGCGTGGCGGCGGCCGCGGCCATCCGCGAGCACACGGACGCGCAGGCCATCCTCACCTTCCCGCTGCGCATCCCCGACACGGCGGCCTTCCTGGACGCGCGGGCCCGGCTGCTGAAGGACGGCTACCACCGGCTGATGGTGCAGGGCGAGGTGAAGGAGCTGGAGTCGCTCCGTCCCGCCGAGGCGACCGACCCGGCTGGAATCGCGCGCGTGGTGGTGGACCGGGTGAAGCTGACGAACGCGCAGCTGTCGCGCGTGACGCAGGCGCTGGAGGACGCGTGGAACCGCGCGGACGGCGAGGCGCACCTCTTCGTCCCGGGGCAGAGCGTGCCCCAGCGGCTGCGGCGCGGGCTGGTGTGCCCCAAGTGCGCGCGGGAGTTCGAGGCCGCGCGGCCCGGCCTCTTCAGCTACCAGTCGCCGGTGGGCGCGTGCGCCGCGTGCCGTGGGTTCGGCCGCACCATTGGCATCGACTGGGGCAAGGTGATTCCCAACCCCGAGCTGAGCCTGTCGCAGGGGGCCATCCGCCCCTGGTCCGGCCAGTCCACCACGTGGGAGCGCGGCATGCTCCAGCGCTGGTGCAAGGCGCGGGGGATTCCGTGGGACAAGCCCTGGGGCCTGCTGACGCCCGAGCAGCGCGAGTCGGTGCTGGAGGGCGAGGGCGACTACGACGACGGCCGCGCCTATCCGGGCGTGCGCGCGTGGTTCCGGTGGATGGAGGGCCGCACGTACAAGATGCACGTGCGCGTGCTGCTGGCGCGTTATCGCGCCTACACGCTGTGCGAGAGCTGTGGCGGCGGACGCCTCAACGCCCAGGCGCGTGCGTACCGCGTGGGCGGGCTGGACTTGCCGTCGTGGCACCACCTGGAGCTGACGGATGCGCTGGCGCGGCTGGACGCGCTGCGCACCACCACGGGGCAAGGGGAGCTGGCGCGGCGCGAACTGGCCGGCCGCCTGCGCTACCTCCAGCGGGTGGGCCTGGGCTACCTCACGCTGGACCGCCCCGCGCGCACGCTGTCGGGCGGCGAGGCGCAGCGCGTGTCCCTGACGGCCGCGCTGGGCACGTCCCTCACCGGCGCGCTCTTCGTGCTGGATGAGCCCACCGTGGGCCTGCACCCGGGGGACGTGCCGCCGCTGACGGAGGCTATCGCGGAGCTGGCGGAGCGGGGCAACATCGCGCTGGTCATCGAGCATGACCCGCTGGTCATCCGCTCGGCGCACCGCGTGCTGGAGCTGGGGCCCGGGGCCGGGAAGCAGGGCGGGCGGCTGGTATTCGATGGCACGCCGGAGGCGCTGGCGAAGAAGCAGGACCTGCCCACGGGGCGGCTGCTGGCCGGTGTGGACGAGGTGCCGCGCACGCCGCGCACGCGCACCGGGGCGTTGGTGATTCGGGGGGCCCGCGAGCACAACCTGAAGGACCTCACGGTGGAGGTGCCCCTGGGCGTGCTGTGCGCGGTGACGGGGCCCAGCGGCTCGGGGAAGAGCACGCTGATGGACGAGGTGCTGTACCGGCACCTGGCGCGGCGGCTGGGCGTGAAGGACGTGGAGGCCCCCGGCGCGGTGGACGCGGTGGAGGGCATGGAGGCGGTGAAGGCCATCACCCTGGTGGACCAGTCCCCGCTGGGGCGCACCTCGCGCGGCAACGCGGCTACGTACACCAAGGCGTGGGACCGGCTGCGCGAGCGCTTCGCCTCCGAGCCTGACGCGGAGGTGCGCGGCCTCACGGCGGCGCACTTCTCCTTCAACGTCGACAAGGGCCGCTGCGAGGCCTGCTCGGGCGAGGGCTACGAGACGGTGGAGATGCAGTTCCTCGCCGACGTGGCGCTGCTGTGCGCGGTGTGCCGCGGCCGGCGCTTCAAGGAAGAGGTGCTGGCCGTCCGCCACCAGGGCTTCAGCGTGGCCCAGGTGCTGGAGATGACGGTGGACGAGGTGCTCCAGCACTTCGGCGGCGACGCGGCGCTGAAGCGCACGCTGGGGCCGGTGGCGCGGCTGGGGCTGGGCTACCTGCCGCTGGGGCAGCCGTTGTCCACGCTGTCCGGGGGCGAAGCGCAGCGTTTGAAGCTGGCACGGGCGCTGGCAAGTGAGGCGCAGGGGACGCTGTTCCTCATTGACGAGCCCAGCGCTGGCCTGCACGCGGAGGACGTGCGCCACGTCATCACCGCGCTGAATGCGCTCGTGGACTTCGGCGCGAGCGTGCTGGTGGTGGACCACGACGTGGCGGTGATGAAGGCCTCGGACTGGGTCATCGACCTGGGCCCCGTGGGCGGCCGTGACGGTGGCCGGCTGGTGGCGGAAGGGACGCCGGAGGACGTGGCTCGCGGCAAGGGCGCCACCGCCCAGGCACTGCGGGGCGAGCGCAAGCCGCTGGGCCGCGCGGTGAAGCTGCGCAAGCCGGGCAAGGGCGAGGTTCCCGCCATCGAGGTGGAGCACGCGCGCGAGCACAACCTCCACGACGTGTCGTGCCGCATCCCGCTGGGGAAGATGACCGTCGTCACCGGGCCGAGCGGCTCGGGCAAGAGCTCGCTCGTCTTCGACGTGGTGTTCGCGGAAGGCCAGCGCCGCTTCCTGGAGACGCTGAGCCCTTACGCGCGGCAGTTCCTGCCCTCCATGCCGCGCCCGGATGTGGAGCGCATCAGCTCGCTGCCGCCGTCGGTGGCGCTGGAGCAGCGCACCTCGCGAGCGGGAGCCACCAGCACCGTGGCCACCGTCACCGAGGTGGCCCACTACCTGCGCCTGCTGTTCGCGAAGCTGGGCGAGCCGCACTGCCCGAATGACGACTCGCCCATCACCTCCCTGTCGCCGGACGTGCTCTTCGCACAGCTCACGGCGATGAAGGGCGAAGGCACGTTGCTGGCGCCCGCGGTGCGCTCGCGCAAGGGCACCTACCTGGACATCTTCGCGGCGGCGGCGCGCGCGGGAATCTCGCGGGCCATCGTCGACGGGAAGCTCGCGTCCACGGATGACCCGCCGCGCCTGGCGAAGACGCGTGAGCACGACATCGACCTCGTCATGTACGAGGGCAAGCTGTCGAAGCTGGACCGCGACGTCTTCGAGAAGGCGCTGGGCTGGGGGCAGGGCGCGGTGAAGGTGGACGCCGGCAAGGGCGAGACGCTGCTGTCCACCGAGCGCACCTGCCCCAAGTGCGGCACCGCCGTGCCGGAGCTGGACCCTCGCTGGTTCTCCTTCAACACGAAGCAGGGCCGCTGCGAGTCGTGCGAGGGCACCGGCATCCAGGGCGGCGCCGAGGCGATGGCCGAGGGCGAAGTCGCGCCGTGCCGCACGTGCGGTGGCAGCCGGCTGGCCCCCGTCCCCCGGGGCGTGCGGCTGGAGGGCGCGCGCTACCACGAGGTGGTGCAGCAGTCCGTGGCGTCCACGCTGGCGCGGGTGCGCGGCTGGAAGTTCAAGGGGGACCGGGCGCTCCTGGGCGAGCCGTCCCGTCAGGAGCTGCTGCGCCGCATGGAGTTCCTGGAGCGCGTGGGCCTGGGCTACCTGTCCCTGGACCGCAACGCCGCCACGTTGTCGGGCGGGGAGATGCAGCGGCTGCGCCTGTCCGCGCAGCTGGGCGCGGGCCTCACCGGCGCCATGTACGTGCTGGACGAGCCCACCATCGGCCTGCACCCGCGCGACACGCACCGGCTGCTGGACAACCTGCGCGCCCTGGTGGCCACGGGCTCCACGGTGCTGGTGGTGGAGCATGACTCGGACACCATCCGCGCGGCGGACCACCTGCTGGACCTGGGGCCCACGGGCGGCCGCGGTGGCGGGCACATCCTGGCGGAGGGGCCGCCGGACGTGGTGCTGGAGAGTGATTCGCCCACCGCGCGGGCCTTGAAGGAGTCGCAGGTGCGGCCTCCCTCGGGCCGGGGCGAGGCGAAGCAGTGGATTGAGCTCAAGGGCGCGCGGGCCAACAACCTGAAGCGCGTGGACCTGCGGCTGCCGGTGGGGCGGCTCAATGTTGTGTCCGGCGTGTCCGGCTCCGGGAAGAGCACGCTGATTCGCCAGGTGCTGTACCCGGCGCTGCGCGAGAAGCTGGACCGCGTCACGGCGAAGCCCGGCCCCTTCACCTCGCTGCACGGGGCGGAGGCGGTGAAGCGCGTGCTGTCGGTGGACCAGTCACCCATCGGCCGCACGCCGCGTTCGGTGCCGGCGACATTCCTGGGCATCTGGGACGAGCTGCGCCGCGTGTTCGCGGCCACGCCCGAGGCGAAAATCAAGGGCTTCACGCCCACGCGCTTCTCCTTCAACTCGGCCAGTGGCGGCCGGTGCACCGCGTGCGACGGGCAGGGCGCCATCTCCCATGAGATGTCCTTCCTCCCGGACGTGGTGACGCCGTGCGAGGCCTGCAACGGCGCGCGCTTCGACGCGGCCACGCTGGAGGTGCGCTACCACGGGCTCACCATTGGCGACGTGCTGCGCCTGTCCGCCGACGAGGCCAAGGATGTCTTCAAGGCGCTGCCTCGCGTGGCCGCGCCGCTGGAGTGCCTGGCCGACCTGGGCGTGGGCTACCTCCAACTCGGCCAGGGGTCCAACACCCTGTCCGGCGGTGAGGCGCAGCGCTTGAAACTGGCGGCCGAGCTGACGGCCTCTGCCCGGCACGAGCCCACGCTGTACGTGCTGGACGAGCCCACCACCGGCCTGCACCTGGGCGACGTGGAGAAGCTCATCACCTTCATGGGCCGGCTGGTGGACCGCGGCGACACGTTGGTGGTCATCGAGCACCACCCGTCCGTGATTGGCGCCGCGGACCACGTGGTGGAGCTGGGGCCCGATGGTGGCGAGGCGGGAGGTCACATCGTCGCGGAGGGCACGCCCCGCGAAGTGGCGAAGCAGAAGACGCCCACCGGCCGGGTGCTCAAGTCGCTGTTTTCGGATGAGGACACACGCTCGCGTGCCGCGGCGCGGCGGGCGTGAAACGGGCGGGGGACTGGGGCATCCTGGGGAGCGGCATGAAAACCCTCCCCTTGTTGACCCTGGCCTCGGCGCTGGCTTTCACCCCGGCGCTCGCCGCGGCGCCGAAGCCTCCTCCCCCCGCGAAGTCCGAACCCACGAGCGAGAAGAAGCCCATGTCCTTCCATCACCTCTCCGCCAACCGGCTCGATGGCAAGCCGGAGAAGCTGTCCGGCTACCAGGGCAAGGTCGTCCTGGTGGTGAACACCGCGTCGGAATGTGGCTACACGCCGCAGTACGCGGGCTTGGAGAAGCTCCACCAGGAATACAAGGACAAGGGCCTGGTGGTGGTGGGCTTCCCGTCCAACGACTTTGGCGGCCAGGAGCCGGGCTCGTCGGAGGAGATCAAGAAGTTCTGTGAGCTCCGCTACAAGGTCACCTTCCCCATGTTCGAGAAGGTGAAGACGAAGGGGGACGGCCAGTCGCCCGTCTACGCGTTCCTGTCGCAGCACCACCCCGCGCCCAAGTGGAATTTCCACAAGTACGTGGTGGGCAAGGACGGCCAGGTGAAGGCCGGCTTCCCCAGCGCGGTGACGCCGGACAGCGCCGAGCTGAAGGCAGCCATCGACAGCGCGCTCGCGCAGCCGTAGTCCCCCAGAGGGCGCGTGGGGGCTGGCCCTCTGGTCCCCGCCCTGGAGGCATGCGGCCCTGGCTGGCGCCCTGGCATGGGCGCCGGTGGGGGCTCACCCTGAATGCCGACTCGGCTTGAAGGGAGGCCCCATGGACACCCGGGACACGGCGTGGCCGCCGTTGCCGCTGGAGGCGTGGCAGGACACCTACGCCACGTTGCACCGGTACACGCAGGTCGTCGGCAAGGTGAAGCTGGCGCTGACGCCGCCGCAGAACCACTGGTGGAACGTCGCGTTCCGCGTGACGGCGCGGGGCATGACGACGGGGCTCATTCCCTTCGGAAACGGCGCCTTCGAGGTGGACTTCGACTTCCTCTCGCACGAGCTGCACGTGCACGCCAACCGTGGGCCGTCCCGGGTGATGGCGCTGGAGCCCCGGCCCGTCGCGGAGTTCTACCGGGACTTCATGGCGACGCTGCGCTCCATGGGCATCGACGTGCGCATCTGGGAGCAGCCCGTCGAGATTCCCGACGACACCACGCCCTTCGGTGAGGACTGGCACCACGCCAGCTATGACGGTGAAGCCGTGGAGCACTGGTGGCGGGCGCTGCTGCAGGCCACGCTCGTCTTCGAGGACTTCCGCGCGCGCTTCACCGGCAAGTGCAGCCCGGTGCACTTCTTCTGGGGAAGCTTCGACCTGGCGGTGACGCGCTTCTCCGGCCGGCCCGCGCCCGCGCGCCTCGGGGCGGACCCCATCACCCAGGAGGCCTACTGCGAGGAGGTCAGCAGCGCGGGCTTCTGGCCCGGCTCGCAGGCCACCGGCGGCGCGGCCTTCTACAGCTACGCGGCCCCGGAGCCGGAGGGCTTCGCGCGCGCCAGCGTTCGCCCGGCCCAGGCCCGGTACGACGCCAACATCAAGGAGTACCTGCTGGCGTACGACGACGTGCGGCACGCGGAGGACCCGAAGGCGTACCTGCTCGACTTCCTCCAGAGTACCTACGCGGCCTGCGCGGACCTGGGCGGCTGGGAGCGGGAGCGCCTGGAGCGGCCGCTCATCGTCCCCGAGTCCCTGCGCGCGGCCCGCACCGTGGAGGAGGGGACGGTCGCCGAGCAGCCCGCGCCATGAAGCCCGACCTCGCGGAGGCCCGGCGCCGCGAGGCCGGTGCGCACGGAGGGCCCTCCTCACTTCGCCTTGGGCGGGAAGCGCTCCAGCACGTCCTTCACGGATTCGTCCAGCCGCCGCTGCTGCTTCTCCGCGCTGGCGTTCTCGTCCAGCTCCGCCTGGGCCGTGCCGCGCCAGACGAGCTGCTTGGACTGCGGGTCGACGATGTCGAGGATGAGCGAACCCTCCTCGTACTCACGCAGCTCCGTCTCCGGCATGGTGACGGCTCCGCCCGCGAAGAAGGGATCCGTGAAGGGACCGCCCCAGGGATAGCCGTAGTAGGCGTCCACCGTCTCCTCCTTCAGCGCGTTGTGGATGGCGCCGTGCCAGCCGATGAGGAAGTCCGGGTTGGCGGTGGACTCCACCTTCTGGTAGCCGCGCGACTGCAGGTAGCGGTCCACTGACTGCTCGACGCGCGCGCCGACGATGGGGTTGTAGACGCGGTCGTCCTTGCCCGTGGGCTGTGGGAGCCAGGCATAGGTGCGGTACCCCTCCAGCTTCTGCGTGGCGGTGGGGTCATAGTTGGTGTTCACGTCGATGCTGGAGCACGCGGCGACAGCCAGCGCCAGCAGCGGTGGGGCGATTCGGGTCAGCAGCCGCAAGGAAGCCTCCTCGGTGGCGGCGCGGTGCGCGCCGTTGCCTCCCTGACGGTAGCCACGGCATGACGAGGCCCCCCTGGGCTGGATGCCCGGTCCTCCCCGGCCTCGGTGCGAGTCCTCTGCCCGCGGGAGGGGACCAGCCCGTTCAACGCGCACGGCGATATGAGGGGCACGTCCGGTGCGTTCTCAGGTGTGTCCTCCGTGAGCCGGGCCCCGGGCTCGGAGGACATGCTCCATTCGTCTTCCCCTCAGGGGCACGCCGAGAACATCGTCATGCGCTCACGCCTTTCGACGTGGGTGACGGCGGGGCTCCTGTTGGGAGCCTGCGGTTGCGCCGTCACGCCCGAGACCCGCCAGCAATTGGTGGAGACCACCAGCGGCAATGCCGTCTACAAGCTGCCGCCGGACGCACTGGTGACGACGGCACGGCGCCTGCTCGTGGAGCAGAAGTACGAGCTGCTCCCCAGCTCGGACCCGCTCTACGTCCACACCACCTGGCGAATCCGGGGCAATACGGACCTGGGCGCCAACTGGTCCCGCGTCTTCGTGCAGGTCCATCCGCTGTCGGATGGCCGCTCCGTGGTGCGGGCCTACCGGATGGACTACACCACCAACGGGCGCGCGCCCTCGCATCCGAGCATGGGCGCCGGTAATCGGGACGCGAAGCTGGGGGAGGGGGCGGCGGCGGCCTCCGTCGCGGGGGAGCCCCTGTCGCCGACGAGGCCCGTCGTGCGCCGCGCCATGGATATCGAATGGGACGTGCTGTCGCGTGTGGAGCCTCGGCTCGCCGCCCACCTCGAGGCCCGCGCGGAGTCGTACCTGGCCACCGGCAGGAAGGACCCGAGCGAGCCCACCGAGGAGTGAGCTCGCCGTCAGGCCCCAAGCCCCTGCGTCAGTGCATGCCGCCCTCGTATCCGCTGCGCCCCAACGAGTCCTTCCCGGGCTCTCGCTTCATCTTCTGGCGACCCTCGCTGCGCGCCAGGGCGAGCGCGAGCCGGGCGCGCTTCTCCTGGGGCAGTGTCTTCGCCAGCGCCAGGTACAGCTCCTTGTCGAGCGCCGCGATGCGCTCGCGTGCCTCGTAGGCACCCAGCGCGGCCGCGTCCACCTGCGCCAGGGCCTCACTGTCACCTCGCGACGCCCGGTGGAGGATGCGCGCCGCTTCGCGCACCTGCTTGCGCAGCGGGCGGCGGCGCTCGTCGAAGCGCTGGAGCGTCTCCTCCAGCTTCAGGGCCTGCGCGTTGTCCAGGTCCAGGACGTCCGACAGCTCCAGCACCTGCCGCAGCCGTTGCCGCTGCTCCGCGCGCTCCATCCGTTCCTCGACGCGGGCCTCGCGCCCGGTGGGCGCGGCCACCGCCACCCAGGGCAGCAGGGCCAGCATCATCACCGCCATCCGCGTTCGCACCCTCGTCCTCACAGCGTCTCTCCCACATCGATGTCGAACTCTTCGTCCCAGCCCTGGGAGTCCTCGAACAGCACCGCGTCCAGCGGCTCCAGTCCCGCCCAGGCCTCGATGGCCGCCATCGTCTCCGCGTCCAGTTCCTCGACGTCGGTGGCGGGCGCCGCCGTCGCCGTCACCGGCGCCTTCGGTCCCAAGGCTGGCAGCCGCCACGCGCCGGGCACCAGCAGCAGCAACGTCACCGCCGCGACGGTGGCCACCAGCGCGCCCAGCGTCTTCAAGCCCAGACCCTGGCGCCGGGCTCCGCGGCGCCACTCCGACAGCGTGCGCCGGGGCAGCTCCTGGAGCTCCGTCTTCTCCTGGGGCGACAGCGCGGGCAGCGCCACCAGCGAGAGCAGCTCCTTGGATGCCGCGAGCGCCTGCCGGCACCCCTCGCAGCCCTCCAGGTGCTGGATGAGTCCAAGCGCCTCGTCATCCTCCAACGCCCCCGCGGCGTGCAGGTCCAGCCGCTCTTCCTGGTCAGGGCACGCAGCCATCAGTGCTTCTCCTCGGGCGCGCCCACCCGCGCCTTGAGGCGCTTCATCGCATGGTGGAACTGCACCTTCGCATTGTTCTCCGTGATGCCGAGCGTCTCGGCGATGTCCTTGAATGCCAGCCCGCCGTCCACGCGCAGCGTCAGCACCTCGCGCTGGCGGCGGGGCAGGGTGAGCACCTCGGCGCGAACCTGCCGTTCGCGCTCGGCCCGCTCCAGCCGGTCCTGCGCGGACTCCGACGGGTCCTCCACCATGTCGTCCGGCCCGGAGGCCACCAGCACCGGGCGCCACCGCTGCCCCTGACGGGCGTGGTTCTTCGCCAGGTTGAGCGCGATGCGCACCAACCAGGCCCGGAAGGGCGCCGGTCCCGACGGCGTGAAGCGCGCGAAGACGCGGCGCGAGGCCTCCAACGCGCGCAGGAAGGCGCTCTGCACCAGGTCCGCCGCGTCCTCCGGGCGCGTCACGTAGCGGCGCACCAGCGAGAAGACGAGCGAGCGGTGCCGCGTCACCAGCACCTCGAAGGCCGCCGGCTCACCCTCCAGGAATGCGCGGCAGAGCGCCTCGTCCGGCGCACGCTCCAGGCCCGCCCGGGCCATGCGCGCCGGCAGGGACACCACCTGGCCGCCTGTCTCCCTGATGCTCACGTGGCTCCAACCCCGGACGGAGATAAAGGTTAATTTCGGCCGATTTCTGCCTGTGATTTCTGGTTGTCCGTGAATTACGAGATATTGATCCGGGAAACATGCCTTCCCGAGTTGATGGCGAGCAGGCCGCGCGGGGACAATGGGTGGGCGGTTGTTACCTGGGACGGGGGCATGTTGACCCAAGGAACTGGCTCACGCATCAAGGGCGGCGTGCTCATCTCGCGGCTCAACATGCTGCGTCAGCACGTTGGGCAGGTCGGGGTGGACGCGGTGCTGCGGCGGCTGCCCGCGGAGGACCAGGCGCTGCTGAGGCAGATGTTGCTTCCCGTCGGCTGGTATCCCCTGGAGCTGAACCTGCGGTTGGACGCGGCCATCGCGGGGGTGATGTCGCCCGAGGACAAGGACCGGGCCTTCCTGGAGATGGGGCGCGCTTCCGCTCATGAGGCGTTGCATGGCCCGCAGCACGTCTTCGTCAAGGCAGGCGAGCCGCACTTCCTGCTGAGCCAGGCGCCGAAAATCTACCGCTTCTATTACGCGGTGGGCTCACGCACCTATGAGCAGACTGGCCCGTGCTCCGCGGTGCTGCGGACGTTCGGCGCGGAGAACGTCACCGAGCCGGACTGTCTCACCATCATCGGCTGGCACGAGCGCGCCATCGAGCTGTGTGGCGGCCGCTCCGTACGCGTCACCCACCCCATGTGCCGCGCCCGGGGCGCACCGCACTGCGAGTACCACTGCTCGTGGGAGTGAGCGCCCGTCAGGGGGCCGGGGCCGGGTTTGCGCGCAGGTCGCGAAGCACGTCGTCCAGGTGCCGGTAGACGCGCACCACCACACGCCATGGTCGCG
This sequence comes from Myxococcus sp. AB056, assembly GCF_006547365.1. Lineage (NCBI taxonomy): Bacteria > Pseudomonadati > Myxococcota > Myxococcia > Myxococcales > Myxococcaceae > Myxococcus > Myxococcus sp. AB056. Next base: position 14,330 of record NZ_VHLB01000075.1, read on the forward strand.
GTTGATGCCGCGGTCCGCATCGCCCAGCCACGCGAGCAACCCACCGTGAAGGACTTCGGTTTGCCATGGACGCGCCGGACAGGCGTTCGGCGTTCAGGCTAAGGTCCGCGCCCGTGCGGGCTCCCAGGGACGAGCTGTCTTCGCGGCGGTTTCAACAACGATTGGCCCAGGCCATGGGCGTGACACGGGTGGCGCGTGTCACCGGGTTGGACCGGACCGGCGTGGAGGTGGCGTGCGCGGTGCGGCCGGGCGGCCACGTTCTCCAGGTGTGCAACGGCAAGGGCCTCTCCTACGACGACGCGGCCTGGGGCGCGCTGCTGGAGACGGCGGAGTTGTGGGCGGCGGAGACGGTGGTTCCGGACGCCCTCGTGTGGGGCTCGCGAGCGGAGCTGGATGGCCACCTGGGCGTGCTGTGGGGCGCGGACGAATTGGGCTCGGCGGGGGCGCTGGTGGCGCCGCGCTTGTGGAGCCCGCACGTACGCTGTGCCTGGCTCGAGGCGCGGGAGCTGTACTCCGGTGAGCCGGTGTGGGTGCCCGCCCAGGGCCTGCACGTGCCTCCCGCCGGGAGCCCCGCGTTGGGCCCGGTGGCGGTGGCGTGGACGAGCAACGGCTCCGGCGCGCATCCGGACGCGGGGCGGGCCTTGCTGCACGCGCTGCTGGAGGCCACGGAGCGGGACCAGCTCGCGCGGATGATGCCGGAGGGGTGGACGGAAGAGGTCGTCCAGCGGCGGTTGCTGCGAACGCCTGAACTGCTCGAGCTCGCTCCCGCCGTGGAGGCCCTGGCTGGACCGCTGCGTGAGCGGGGTTTTGGTGTGTACCTCTTCGACGCCACGCCCGCCGCGCGCACGCCGGGCGCGGTGGGGCTGCCGGTGGGCGCGGCGGTGCTGGTGGACCTGGAGGAGGGGCCGGTGCCGCTCACCGCGGGTTATGCGTGCGCGTTGACGCGCGAGGCGGCGTTGCTGAAGGCCTTGCTGGAGGCGGCGCAGTCGCGGCTGACGGACATCCACGGCGCTCGCGAGGACGTGGCCGCCGCGGACCGGGAGGCGGCGCGAGGCTTCGCGGAGGTCTGCGCCCAGGTCCGTCCACGGCGGCGCGCCGCGGACATGCCGGACCTGGGGGCGAAGGCGAAGGGCGCCGCGGCGGGGCAGGTGCGTCAGGTGCTGGCGCAGCTCCAGCGAGCGGGCTTCACGCGGGCGGCGGCGGTGACGATGTCGTCACCGGTCGAGGGCCTTCACGTGCAGAAGGTGGTGGTGCCGGGCATGCGCATTTCGGAGCTCCTATGAAGCGGCGCGCGGACAAGCTCGTGGTGTTCCTGGGGCCCTCGCTTCCAGAGGCAGAAGCGAAGCGACTGGCGCCCTGCACGGTGCTGCCCCCCGCGCGCCAGGGTGACGTGTGGCGCGCGCTGCGGCTGCGGCCCCGGGCCATCGCCCTGGTGGATGGCGTCTTCGAGGCACAGCCCTCGGTGTGGCACCACGAGCTGCTGGCGGCGCTGGAGGCGGGCGTGGCCGTCTTCGGAGGCGGCAGCATGGGCGCCCTGCGCGCGGCGGAGCTGGCGCCGCATGGCGTGGTGGGCGTGGGGCGCATCTTCGAGTGGTACCGCGATGGCGTGGTGGTGGACGACTCGGAGGTGGCGCTGTTGCACGCGGACGGTGAGCACGGCTGGCGCCCGCTCACGGTGCCCCTGGTCAACGTCCGGCACGCGGCGGCATGCGCGGCCCAGGCCCGGGTGCTGACGCGCGATGCGGCCCGGGCGCTCGTCGACGCTGGCCAGTCCGTCTTCTACCAGGAGCGGTCGTGGGCGCGGGTGCTGGAGGCCGTGGCACCTCGCTGGTCCGCGTCCACCCGGGCCGCGTGGGACGCGTGGTTTCCGCACGGCGCGGAGGACCTGAAGCGGCAGGACGCGCTCGCGTGCCTCCGGACGGCGGCGGAGTGGGTGGCCTCGGGTGCGCCCGCGCCGCACGGCGCTCCGCGCGAGCCATCATCCCTGGTCCGGCGTCGGCGGCTGGTGGATGACGTGACGGCGACGCAGGCGGGGCCCGTGTCCTCGGGGCAGGTGCTGGACGTCCTTCGTGAGTCCCCGAACGCGCCGGCGCTGGCCGAGGCGGGGCTGCGGCGGGCGCTGCTCGCGGGCTGGGCGCGCACCCTGGGGCTGGGCGTCTCCGAGGCCGAGGTGGCTGAGGAAGAGGCCCGTTGGTGGCAGACCCAGCGCGTGCCCGCCTCTCGCCGGGAGGCTCACCTCGCGCGCCTGGGATTGGACGCGGTGGGGCTGCGGCGGCTGTGTGGGGAACTCGCGCTGGAGCGGCTGGTCCTGGCGCATTCGGCGCGCCTGCTGCCGGACGGCCCGTCCTGGGACGAAGCGCTGGCCGCTGAGGCCCGGCTGAGCGGGGCCTGGGCGGACGCCGCCGAGGCGGTGAACCCAACGGAGGGCGTTGGGTCCTCCTGAGCAGCGGACTTACCTTGCGGGTAAGTGAAAACGTGACATCCCCGGGGAAAAGGATAGGGTCAACCCTGGAGGTTGCCCTTGTCCAGCCCCGCTCCCTGGGTGGTTACCGAGTCTTTCGCGCGAATGGCGCCGCCACGGGCCGTGTGTCCCGCGCGTGACGTCACGGGTGGGGCGGGAGGAGGGCAGTGGCCGTGGCCGTGAGGTCGCCTCCCTTCCATCCGGATCAACTCGTCCCGGGCAGCGAGGTCGGTCCCTGGCGCGTGGTGGCATCGCTGGGCTCGGGGGGCTTCGGCCGGGTCTTCCAGGTGGAGCGGGCGGGCCGCCACTACTCGCTGAAGATGGCGCTTCGCCCGGCGGGACTCCACGCGGCGGAGGAAGAGGACATCAACGGTCGGCTGGCGCACGAGGTCGCGGCGCTGCTGGCCTGCGCTCCCCATCCGAACCTCCCGGCACTGCACGCCGTGGACCGCTGGCCCGAGCCTCCCGACGGCTACCTGTACTTCGTCACCGACTACATCGATGGCGAGACGTTCCATGAGTGGCGCTGGCGGGTGAAGCCCACGGCGGCGCACCTGCTGACCGTCTTCACGGAGCTGGTGCGCGTGGTGGCGGACCTGCACCGCCGGGGTGTGCACCACCGGGACATGAAGGGCGACAACGTCCTCATCCGCCGCGAGGACGAGCGCCCCATCCTCATCGACCTGGGCACGGTGCGGCTGCCCGGGGCCACGACGCTGACGGTGGGCGTGGCGCCCGCCGCGCCTCACCTGCTGCCGCCCGAATGCGTCGCCTTCCTGCGTGAGGGCACCTGGCAGCAGGGGGCCAACTTCGACGCGGGCGTTCCCGGGGACCTCTACGCGCTGGGCGCGTTGCTGTACGAGGCGCTCACGGATGGCTACGCGTTCGACCCGAAGCTTCCGTATGACCGCCTGTTGCCGGCCATCGAAACGGTGACGCCGCGCGCGCCCCACGTCGTCAACCCGAAGGTGCCGCGCGCCCTGGGCGACATCGCCCTGCGGCTGCTCGCGAAGCGCCCCGAGGACCGCTACGCCAACACGGAGGCCCTGCTTCAGGCCCTCTGGGACGTGGCCAAGGAGAAGCGGCAGCCCGCCTGGAAGGTGTCGTTGGACCGTCCGCCCGAGGGCGCCGACGCGGAGGCGCCGCGGGTGCGCATGGTGCCCGACGCCTCCACGTCCTCGCGGCCCGTCCGTTCTCGGGAGTCGTCCGAGGTCGCCGCGGTGCTGCCCCTCAATCCGGAGCTCCGGGATGCGCCCGCGGCGGATGCGAATGCGCCCGTCACTTCCTCCGAGCCACCCGGAGTGCCCGAGGTCGAGGCGCCCGCAGTGCCCGCACCGGCGGCGCCCGTGGCGGAGACGCCCGCGCCGCCAGCACCGCGTTCGAGGCGCCGAGCCGTCATGGGGTGGGGAGTGGCCGCCTTGCTGGGCGTGGGGTTGGTGGTGTTCGGGGTGAGCCGCCTCGCGATGCCCATCGCGGGAGCCCCGGTTCCTGCCCCGCCTGTTCCCATTGAGAAAGGAAGTCACGCAGTGACGAGTCGTTCTTCGAATCCCTCCGAGATGCCCCTCCTAGAGGCGGTGCCGTCCTCTCCGGACGCGGGCGCGGTCCACGACACGGACGCGCAGGACGAAGTGTCCGCGCAGGTGGCTTCCTCCGACGCGGAGGGGGAAGCAGCCCACGCGTCACCGTTGAAGAAGCGCCCGTCGCCAGGAAGCGCGCTGGGCAAGGCCGCCGCCGTGGCCTGCCTCTCGGCCGCGTGCGCCAGCGGGCCCCAGGTGCGGGACATGCCGCCTCGCATCCAGTGCCCGACGGAGGTGTTGGACTCCATGGCGAAGCTGGGCTTCCACCCGCCCAAGATGATTGGCAACGACTTGACGCTCTCCATGACGCCCCAGGTTTCCGTGCGTCCGGTGCCCGTGCCGCCAGACGGGGAGCCCATCACCCTCTATGCCATCGACGAGGTCCGGAGCGCTTGGAGCGGCCGCCTCCCAAAGGGGAGCCGCTTCTATGGGACGGTGTACCACGGGAAGACGGCCATCTACGGGTGGTTCACGGAGGTGGAGTACCCGGACGGCCGGCGCATCCCCATCTGCGCCAACATCGTGGACAGCGCCGCCCGGGAAGCCGTGGGGATGGAGTATGACCCTTCCAGCACTCCCGGCAGACCGATGATGTTTCCGGGCGTCAACCTGGCGATCTCCCAGGTTCTTGGAGAAATGGGGCACCGCAGGTAGCCCTCCACCTGTCATGGTGTGGAGGCGTCCTTGCTGGAGGTTGCTCGGCCTTGACTGGTTCGCCCACTTTCATCGTGCTCGCGTGGGGCTTGTTGTGGGCCACCCTGGCGGAGTCCGCGGCGGTGGAAGTGCCCGCGGGTGCCGCCGTGGTGCGGCGAATCGACGTGCAGGCGGGAGGTCTGGCCACGCCGCCGGAGGTCCGCATCAGCCCCGGTCTGTCCACGACCTTGTTCTTCGATGCGCGTATCCGTCCGGAGCAACTGGCGCTCGAAGGCCGTGAGCGGTTCCAGCGCTTCGGCGTGACGGAGGACCACCTCGTGCTGGTGCCCTCGCCCACGTTCCGGGAGGGGGAGCGGCTGCGGCTTGAGGTCCGGTTCCATGATGGCGCCGTGCCGGATCGGGCCGTGTTGGACCTCGTCGTGGATGCCACGCGGCCGGAGCGCCAGGTGGAGATCTACCGCCATGCCCGGTCCGCCGCGTCCTACCGGCAGGAGGTGGAGGAACTCCGTGCGGGGATGCTCCGGCTGGAGCGCCAGGTGCAGCAGCTCCAACGCTCCCGCACGGGAGGGCAGTACACGCGCGAGTCCCTGGTGGCGGACATCCGCGACGAGAGCACCGTCATGTTCAGGCGCTGGGCGCCCCGGAAGGTGACGGGTGACTTCGTCGTCCGCCGCGCGAGCCTCGTCCGCCTGTCCCCCGGGTGGGCCGCGCTGCGGCTTTCATTGTTTCCCTCGGAGGCGGGGAGGGGATGGATCGCGGCCGGCGCGGCGCTCACCGACGCCCAGGGCAACCGGATGCGGACGCTCCCTCCCTGGCAGGAAGGGCCCTTGGACGCCGCGGGCGGCTCGCCCATCATCATCGTCCTGGAGGAGCCGGAGGCCGCGGACGCCGGCCGGTACACGCTCGAGCTGTGGGACGAGGGCCGCAAGCGGACCTTGAAGTTGGAGGGTTTCCAGGCGCGGTGAGCGCGCCACTTGAGCCTCGCGCCCCGCCGTGTAGGGTGCCGCTCAGGCCGATGACCTCCATTCCCCCGCCCGAGTCCCTTCGCTGCATCAACGCCGATTCCCGCGAGCCGGCGGGCTACCGCGCGGCGTTGGGTGACACCCGCGCCGCGTTGCTCCACACGGACCCGCCGTATTGCCTGCTCACCCGGCGGCGCAAGGGCGGGGACCTGCGAGACACGCGCGCGCACAAGAAGATCGACCAGAACCCCATCGTTCGCTTCGAGACCGTGCGCGACTACCGCGCCTTCTCCGAGGCCTGGCTGTCGCGCGCCACCGCGCACCTGACGCCGGACGCGCCGCTCATCATCTGGACGAACCTGCTGGGCAAGGAGCCCATCCTCACCGCCGCGCGCGGGCTGGGGTACCCGCACCTGCGCGGCGAGTACGTCTGGGGCAAGCGCACCACCGACAAGAACGCCAACGAGCAGACGCTGCGCGTCTACGAAGTCGCGCTCGTGATTGCCCGCACGCCCGCGCCGCCGCTGGCGCCAGGAGATTTGCCCACGGTCTGGGCCGTGGTCGGCGGCTATGACGATGAAGGCGAAGCGAAGCGTTGGGGCGGCCACCCGCACCACAAGCCCTTCTCCGTCCTGGAGCCGCTGGTGCGCACGTACAGCCGCCCAGGGGACACGGTGCTGGACCCCTTCGCGGGCAGTGGCTCCATGCCGTCGGCGGCGCTGCGGCTGGGCCGGCGGCCCGCGTGCCTGGAAATCGAGCCGGAGTGGGCCGAGCGCGTCACCCACCGCCTGCGTGAGACGGCTCGCGAGGAAGCTCAGCGCGCCAGCGCCCGGTAGAGGCGCGTGTCCGCCCACGCGGGGATGTCGGTGGGACGGTGGCCCCACCAGTTCATCACCAGCGTGCGGCGCTGCCGGGACCTTCCGGGCAGCTTCCCGTCGGGAATCTGGTTGTCCGCGTCCAGCACGCCGTGGGTGAGCGTGCCGTCGAACACCACCAGCCGGTTGGGCCGGGGCGTCACCAGGTCGGCGGTGTCCAGCCGCGTGGGAGCCAGGGACGGATTGGCCGGGTCTGGCAGCTCGGGCGTCACCACCAGCGCGCCGCCGCGCACCCGGTTGAGGAACAGCACGGAGGAGATGCGCGGGTGCACCAATTCGCCGGTGCGCAGCGCCAGCTTCTCATCGCGGTCCTGGTGGAAGTCCACGCGCACGTCCGTCGGGTACATGCGCGACAGCCACCACTCCACGCCGGCCACGCGGCGTCTGCCGGCGATGTGCGGGCGCAGCGTGAGGATGATGTCCTCCACCACGTTGGCCGCGGGGCCGAAGTCGTACCAGAAGGTCGTCTGGTAGGTCTGACGCAGGCGCTCCGTGCCCACGGCGCCCAAGCGTCGCAGCAGGCGGCGGAAGAGCAGGGGGGGCACGGCGTTCTCTGTGAGTCGAACGAGGGTTTCCACGAGGAGGACAGCATGCCATCTTCGCCTACCGCCCGGTGGCGCGGACCATTCTCCTCCGGCGAGGAGGGCTCGGAGATTCGATGAAAGCGCACCAGAAGATGCTCGTCGGCATTGCCTCCGGCGCGGTGGCGGGCCTTGTCGCCAACCTCGTCGCGGGCGGGGCTCCCTGGCTGGCCTTCGTCGTGGACAACGTGGCCTCACCGGTGGGGCAGATCTTCATCCGCCTGCTGCTGATGCTCGTGGTGCCGCTGCTGTTCTCCGCCATCGTCGTGGCCGTGGCGGAGCTGGACCTCAAGCAGGTGGGGCGGCTGGGGGCTCGCACGCTGGGCTACACCGTCGTCCTGTCCTCCATCTCCGTCCTCATCGGGCTGGTGCTGGTCAACACGCTGGAGCCCGGCGCGGGCCTCAGTGACGAGGCCCGGGCGTTGGCCCAGGGCGGGATGACCATCCAGGCGGCCGCCGCGCCGGGAGCGTCCTCGTTCGGCGCGGTGCTCGTCTCCATGGTGCCCACCAACCCCCTCAAGGCCGCGGCGGATGGGGATTTCATCGGCCTCATCGTCTTCTCGCTCATCTTCGGCATGGGCGTGGCGCTCACGCCGAGCGAGCCCGTCCAGCGCCTGCGCGAGTCCATCCAGGGCCTCTATGACGTGATGATGAAGCTCATCGACGGTGTGCTGAGCCTGGCGCCTTTCGGTGTGGCCGCGCTGCTGTTCGCCATGACGGCGCGGCTGGGCTTCGGCATCTTCGTGCAGCTCGCCTCCTACATGGGCACGGTGTTGCTGGCGCTGGGCCTGCACATGTTCGTCGTCTACTCGCTGTCGGTGCGCTTCCTGGGCGGGCGCAGCCCCATCGAGTTCTTCCGCAGCAGCCGGCTGGCCATCGTCACCGCCTTCTCCACGTCGTCGTCCAGCGCCACGCTGCCCACCGCGCTCAAGGTGGCGGAGGAGAACCTCAAGCTGCCGCGCAGCGTGTCGCGCTTCGTGCTCACCGCCGGCTCGGCCATGAACCAGAACGGCACCGCGCTCTTCGAAGGCGTCACGGTGCTCTTCCTCGCCCAGGTCTACGGCGTGCCGCTCAGCCTGTCCGACCAGGCGCTCATCATGTTCATCTGCATCCTGGCGGGCATCGGCACCGCGGGCGTGCCGGCGGGCTCCATTCCCGTCATCGCGATGATTCTGGGCATGTTCAAGATTCCGGTGGAGGGCCTGGGGCTCATCCTGGGCGTGGACCGCTTCCTGGACATGTGCCGCACCACGCTCAACGTCACCGGCGACCTGGCCGCCGCCGTCTACGTGGCGCGCGGAGAGACGGCCGACAGCCCGGCCGAAGAGGGAGCCGTGGACCCCTCTGCTTCCTGACGCCGGGCATTTCCCGCCGCACCTTCCCCACAGCAAACGCAGTCCCACCGCAGTCATCGGCAAGGAGCCCCGCATGAGGGTCGCCAAGGATTCCGTCGTCTCGCTCGAATACCGGCTGCACCTGGGAGACGGCCAGGTCATCGACCAGAGCGCGCCCGACCAGCCGCTCTCCTACCTGCACGGGCACCGGCAGATCGTCCCGGGGCTCGAAGGGGCCCTGGAGGGCATGAGCTTCGGCGAGAGCAAGCAGGTGGTGGTGGCGCCCGGCCAGGGCTACGGCGAGCACGACCCGGCGGGCGTGCGCACCGTGCCTCGCAGCATGCTTCCGCCCGGCTTCTCGCCGCAGGCCGGCCAGTCGCTGATGGCGCAGACGGACCAGGGCGACATCCCGCTGCGCATCCAGGAAGTGCGCGATGACGGCGTCGTGGTGGACCTCAACCACCCGCTGGCCGGCAAGACGCTGCACTTCGACGTCACCGTGAAGGGCGTGCGTGCCGCCACGCAGGAAGAGCTCTCCCACGGCCACGTCCACGGGCCGGGCGGGCATGACCACGGCTGACGCAGCCTCCTGACGCGGCGCGGCCAGCCTCCCGGGTTGGCCCGCCCCGTCAAAAGCGGTGCTCGCCGGGGGGCGTGGGGGTGAACTATCTTCGCCGCCCCCATGAGCCAGTCCCCCTCTCAGACGCCCAGTCCCAGCGGCCTCCGCATCCAACCGTCCGACTCGCCGGGTGACGCGGGCGCCTCCGCGGCCCAGGATCCGGAACGTTACTGGCTGGAGCACGTCTACCAGGGTGGGGTGCGTCAGCTCACGGTGCGCGCCGTCATCGCCGGCATGGTGATTGGCGCGGTGATGTGCCTGTCCAACCTGTACGTCATCCTCAAGACGGGCTGGAGCCTGGGCGTCACCATCACCGCCTGCATCCTGGCCTTCGCGGTGTTCGGCACGCTGCGCTCGATTCGGGTGCTGAAGGCGGAGTTCACCGACCTGGAGAACAACGCCATGGGCTCGGTGGCGTCGGCCGCCGGCTACATGACGGGCGGTGGCAACATGGCCGCGGTGCCCGCGCTGCTGATGCTGACGGGCACGCTGCCGTCCTCGGGCTGGCTGATGGTGTGGTTCGCCGTCATCTCCGCGCTGGGCGTCTTCGCGGCCATCCCCATCAAGCGTCAGCTCATCAACGTGGAGGCGCTGCCGTTCCCCACGGGCACGGCCACCGCGGAGACCATCCGCGCGCTGCACGGCCATGGCGAGGTGGCCCGCCGCAAGTCGCGGCTCCTGGGCATCGCGGGCGGCATCGGCGCGCTCGTGGTGGCGCTGCGGGACGCGCGCTTCACGTGGCTGACCAACATCCCGGAGAAGGTGAGCCTGCCCTTCACGATGCTGGGCAAGAAGGCGTCGGCGTGGTCGCTGTCCTTCGAGTTCAGCCTGCTGCTGGTGGGCGCGGGCGCGCTGGTGAGCTTCCGCACGGGCTGGTCCATGTTGCTGGGCGCCGTGCTCACCTACGGCTTCCTCGCGCCGGCCATGGTGAGCCAGGGCGCCATCGGCGAGGTGACCTACCGCTCCATCAACAGTTGGATGGTGTGGACGGGCTCGGCGGTGCTGGTGTCCTCGGGCCTGCTCTCCTTCGCCTTCCAGTGGCGCAGCGTGGCGCGCTCCTTCAAGTCGCTGTCCGGCTTGTTCAAGGGGAAGAACGCGAAGGAGGAGGAGGCCGACCCGCTGGCCGGCATCGAGTGCCCGCCCGCGTGGTTCCCCCTGGGCTTCGCGATTCTCGGCCCGGTGGCCGTGTTCCTCATGGCCTACCTGTTCCAGATTCCGTGGTGGGCGGGCGTGCTGGCCATGCCGCTGGCCGTCGTCATGGGCGTCATCGCCAGCCGGGTGACGGGTGAGACGGACACCACGCCCACCAAGGCGCTGGGCCCCGTCACGCAGCTCATCTTCGGCGGCCTGGCGCCGGGCAACATCCCCGCCAACGTCATGAGCGCCAACGCGACGGGCGGCGTGGGGCTCCATTCCGCGGACCTGCTGACGGACCTCAAGTCCGGGTGGCTGCTGGGCGCCAATCCGCGCCAGCAGTTCGTCGCGCAGCTCTTCGGCGTGGTGGCCGGCGCGGCCGTGGTGGTGCCCGTGTTCAAGATTCTGGTGCCAGACGCCAGCATGCTGGGCACGGAGGAGTTCCCCGCGCCCGCCTCCATGGTGTGGGCCGGTGTGTCGAAGCTGCTCGCCACGGGCGTGGCCGCGCTGCCGGGCTCGGCGCGCATGGGCGCGCTGTGCGGCGCGGCGCTGGGCATCTTCCTGGTGCTGCTGGAGCGCTGGGCCCCGGCGAAGGCCAAGGCCTACGTGCCGTCCCCCGCGGGCTTCGGGCTGGCCATCGTGATTCCGGGCTCCAGCTCCATCGCCTTCTTCCTGGGCTCGGCCATCGCCGCGCTGCTGCGCCGCACGAAGCCGAAGCTGGCGGAGGACATGGTGCTGCCGGTGTCCTCCGGCTTCATCGCCGGGGAGAGCCTGCTGGGCATCGGCATCGCGATGGCGAAGGCCTTCGGCGTGATGCCCAAGTAGGCCGCCGCGGGGCGGGGCGCCTCAGTCCACCCGGAAGGTGGAGAACGAGGCGCCCGCCACGAAGCGGAAGGTGGGCGTGTCCATGCCGGCGCCCACGCCCGGCCCGCCCAGGACGTAGAGGTCCAGCCAGGACAGCGCGTGCTTGCGGATGGCCACCAGCAACTCGCCGCCCGGACGGCCCCCTTGCAGCGGCAGCCCCGCCACCACGCTCACCTCGCCGCGCGTGCTCTCCCCGGCCCGCGACGTCACCGTGGCGCCCAGCCGCAGCTCGCTGCCGATGACGTCCTGGGAGAAGCCGGACACGCTGGCGAGCTCGTGCTTCTTGCGCACCAGCACGCCGGCCTCGCCGCCCACCTGCCACGTCTCCGCCAGGAAGCCGACCTGCAGGCGGGGGTGCACCGCGTAGTCGTCCCGGGCCAGCAGCGCCGTGCTGCCCACCGGGAGCGCGGCCGACAGGTCCGCCGCCAGCTGGAAGCCAAAGTCCTGACGCTTCAGCGCCGCGCGCAGGCCCAGCCACGGCGTCCCCATTCCCGAGCCTTCCGGGGCGTTGAAGTCCCGGAAGCGCGTGCCCCCCTGGCTGACGATGAAGGGCACCTCCGCGGCGACCTGGAGCCACGGCAGCACGCCGTAGGCGGCCGTCAGGTCCATGGTGAAGCGGTCCTCCACCAGGCCACGGCCGCTGCCCGGCTCCCAGCGACGTTGGAAGGTGAAGGGGAGCTGCTCGTAGTGCCCCTGGACCGACATCCGCAGCGCGCCCTGGGGCAGCGTGCGGCCCGTGCCCACCATCAGCGAGCCCAGCGCCGCCGGGTCCAATTCCAGGCGCTGGAGGTTGAAGGAGGGGAGCGACCGGCCCTGGGCCCGCGCTTCAGCGGGGCCAACGAACAGGGCCAATGAAGACAACACAGAGACAAGCGCAAGCGCAGGCCGGGACGGCAAGACGCGCCTCCAATGAAACACGACGTGAATGCGACGGCCCGAAGTCCCGAACGAGTCGCACGACACGCCAGTCCCGTGCAAGGGCGGCACTCCTACCCTTGCGGCCAGCAAGTATTGGGGTTCCAAACAACTTGCCGGCTTGACGGGCAAGCCGTCCGGATTCTTCCCGTGTTTCCGTGAAGTCTCATTCCCAGACATGGCTGGGAATGGACAGACGCGCGCGGCGCCTACGCGCTGGCGGCGGCCAGGTCCTGCAGCTCCTGCCAGCGCGTGTACAGCCGGTCCACCTCGGCGACGGCGGCGTCCAGCTCTTTCTGCACCTCCGCCACCTTGGGGCCGTTGCTGTACACGGTGGGGTCGGCGAGCTGGGCCTCCAGGCCGGCCTTGCGCGACTCGGCGGCCTCGATGGTGGCTTCCATGCCGTCCAGCTCGCGCTGGTCCTTGTAGGAGAGCTTCCCGGGCTTGCGCGCGGCCTTGGCGGGCGCGGGCGCGGGCTCCTCCTGCTTGGGGCCCGGCTTCGGGGGGGCGGGGGCCGCGGCCTTCGCGTCCGCCTGCTCCTTCAGCCGCCGGTACATGGCGTAGTTGCCCTCGTAGCGGGTGACGCGGCCTTCGCCTTCGAAGGTGAGGATGCTGGTGGCCACCTTGTCCAGGAAGTACCGGTCGTGCGTGACGAGCAGGGTGCTGCCCCCGAAGTCCAGGAGCAGCCGCTCCAGGATGTTGAGGGTGACGATGTCCAGGTCGTTGGTGGGCTCGTCCAGCACCAGCACGTTGGCGCCCTCCAGGAACAGGCGCGCCAGCAGCAGCCGGTTGCGCTCACCGCCCGACAGCGCCTTCACCTTCATGCGCTGCATGGGCACGGGGAAGAGCAGGTCGTCCAGGTAGTCGCGCAGGGCAATCTTCTGGTCGCCCAGCTCCACCCAGTCCTCGCCCTGCGAGGCCGCTTCGTACACGGTGGCCTCCAGGTCGAGCTGCGCCCGGCTCTGGTCGTAGTACGCCACCTTCGTGTTCTTCCCGATGACGAGCTTGCCGCCGTCGGGCTCCACCTCGCCCAACAGCACGCGCAGGAAGGTCGTCTTGCCCACGCCGTTGGGGCCCACCAGGCCCACGCGCTCGCCGCGCTGGAGGCGGAAGTTCACACCGTCCAGCACCTTGCGGTCGCCGAAGGCCTTGTTCACGCCCTCGGCCTCGATGACGGTGTGGCCCAGCCGGGGCGCCGCCGCCACGCGCAGCTCCGCCACCTTGGGGCGCTCGAAGCCCTTCTCCGCCATCAGCTTCTGCGCGCGCTCGATGCGGGCCTTGCTCTTGGTGCGGCGGGCCTCCGGGCCCTTGCGCAGCCAGGCCACTTCCTGGGCAATCCAGCGCTCGCGCTTGTGCTGCGCCAGCGCGGCGTTCTCCTGCGCCACCAGCTTCTGCTCCACGTAGGCCTGGTAGTTGCCGGGGTAGGACGTGACGCCCGCGCCGGGCTGGATTTCGACGATGCGGTCCACCAGCCCGTCCAGGAAGTACCGGTCGTGCGTGACGAGCAGCAGCGCCCCGGGCAGCTTGTCCAGCTCCTCCTCCAGCCAGTCCACCGTGTCCGCGTCCAGGTGGTTGGTGGGCTCGTCCAACAACAGCAGGTCCGGCCGCGTCAGCAGGGCCCGGGCGATGGCCACGCGCTTGCGCAGGCCGCCGGACAGCTGCGCCACGGGGCGGTCCCAGTCCTTCACGCCCAGCCTGTCCAGCAGCGTCTTCGCGTGGTGTTCGGTGTCCCAGCCGCCCATCTGCTCGATGCGGTCGCTGAGCGCGGAGAACTGCGTCATCAGCTTCTCCTGCTCTTCCGCCGGGGCGGACTCCATCCGCTTCGCCAGCTCCGCGTGGGCGGCCAGCGCCTCCTTCAGCGGCCCCTGGGACACGGACAGCTCGGAGGCCACCGTGGCGCCTTCGGGGAACTCCGGCTCCTGGGGCAGGTAGGTGACGCGGGCGCCGCGGCGCAGCTGGAGCTCGCCCGTGTCGGCGCGGGCGGCCCCGGCCAATATCTTCATCAGCGACGACTTGCCGGAGCCGTTGACGCCCACCAGGCCCACCCGTTCCCCCTCCTCGATGGTGAAGGTGAGGTCCTGGAAGACGGTGCGGCTTCCGAAGCTGAGCTGGACGTTGGCGGCGCGGAGCAGCGTCACGGTATCGGACTCCTGAAAAGGCGAAAGGCGCCCCTCGTTGAAGAGGGACGCCTTCCTTACCGCCAGAGTGCGGCGGATGCGCGGACTACTTGCGCGCGGCCTGCTCGGCGGCCAGCTTCTCCTTGTACGCCGCCATCAGGGCCTCGGACTCGTTGCGGGGCACCGGCGTGTAGCGGGAGAACTCCATCGTGTACTCGCCCTTGCCCTGGGTGGCGGAGCGCAGGTCCGTGGAGTAGCCGAACATGGTGTTCAGCGGCACCTCGGCCACCGCCGTGACGTAGCCCTCGGCCGTCTCGGTGGAGAGGATGGTGCCACGGCGCTGGTTCAGCTGACCCACGACGGAGCCCTGGAAGTCCTCGGGGGCCTGGACCTCCACCTTCATCATCGGCTCGAGGATGATGGGCTTGGCGGCGGCATATCCCTCACGGAAGCCCATGATGGCGGCCGTCTTGAACGCCATTTCGGACGAGTCCACCGCGTGGAAGGCGCCGTCGTTGATGACCACGCGCACACCCACCACGGGGAAGCCGATGAGGCTGCCCTTCTTCACGGCCTCGATGAAGCCCTTGTCGCAGGCCGGGATGAACTCGCGGGGGATGGAGCCGCCCACGATGTCGTCCACGAACTCGTACTGCTGCACCGCGTCCGAGGGCAGCGGCTCGATGTAACCGCACACGCGGGCGAACTGGCCGGAGCCACCCGTCTGCTTCTTGTGCGTGTACGCGAACTCGCCCTTCTGGCTGATGGTCTCCCGGTACGCCACCTGCGGCTTGCCGGCCTGGACCTCGCAGTTGTACTCGCGCTTCATGCGCTCGATGTAGATCTCCAGGTGGAGCTCACCCATGCCGCGGATGATGGTCTGCCCGGACTCCTCGTCGCGGTGCACGCGGAAGGTGGGGTCCTCCTTGGTGAAGCGGTTGAGCGCCTTGGAGAAGTTGGCCAGCGCGGAGCGGTCCTTGGGGGCCACGGCGAGCGAAATCACGGCGTCCGGGACGTGCATGGACGTCATCGTGTAGTTCACCGCGCCATCGGTGAACGTGTCGCCGGACGCGCACTCGATGCCGAACAGCGCAACGATGTCACCCGCGGTGGCCTCGTTGATGTCGTTCATCTGGCTGGAGTGCATGCGGACGATGCGCGGAACCTTGACCTTCTTCTGGTTCGACTGGTTGATGATGAAGTCGCCCTTCGTCACCCGGCCCTGGTAGACGCGCATGTACGTCAGCTGCCCGTAGCGGCCGTCCTCGAGCTTGAACGCGAGGCCAACGAAGGGCTTCTCCGGGTCAGAGTCGAGGATGACCTTCGCCTCGTTGTTCTTCTGGTCCAGCGCCTCGTTCGTCGCCTCTTTGGGGTTGGGCAGGAACGCGCAGACGGCGTTCAGGAGCAGCTGCACGCCCTTGTTCTTGTACGCGGAGCCGCACATGACCGGCGTCATCTTCAGGCCGATGGTGGCCCGGCGGACGGCGGCGATCAGCGCCTCGTTGGAGATGGGCTGGTCGGCGAGGAACAGCTCGCCGAGCTGGTCGTCGACCTCGGCCACGCCTTCAATCATCTGCTGGCGGCGCGTCTTGGCCTCCTCGAGCAGCTCCGCCGGGATTTCCTCTTCCCGGATGTTCTCGCCGCTCTCACCATCGAAGTAGTACGCCTTCATTTCGATGAGGTTGATGAGACCCTTGAGGCGGTCCTCGGCGCCGATGGGCATCTGCATCTGCACCGGGTGGTGGTTCAGCTTCTCCTTCAGCTGGGCGGCCACGCGGTCATAGTTCGCGCCGGAGCGGTCCATCTTGTTGACGAACGCGATGCGCGGGACGCGGTAGCGCTTCATCTGGCGGTCCACGGTGATGGACTGAGACTGCACGCCAGCGACCGAGCAGAGGACCAGGATGGCGCCGTCGAGCACGCGGAGCGAGCGCTCCACCTCGATGGTGAAGTCGACGTGTCCCGGGGTGTCGATGAGGTTGATGTTGTACTCGCCCCACATCGCGAACGTGGCGGCGGACTGGATCGTGATGCCCTTCTCACGCTCCAGGTCCATGTTGTCCATGATCGCGCCCACGCCGTCCTTGCCGCGGACCTCGTGGATCTCGTGAATCCGACCCGTGTAGAACAGGATGCGCTCAGAGAGCGTCGTCTTGCCCGAGTCGATGTGAGCGGAGATACCGATATTTCGAATCTTCTCGATGGGTGCGTTGGCGGCCACGATCCGGTCCTTCTTCTCTTGAAAGTGCCTGACGGAACAGAGCAGGCGGGGCCTCTACTTCCCACAGGACGTAGTTTCCAGCCAAATCCGCATGGAAATTGACCCACCTGGGCCTACCTCCACCCACTCAATGCCGTTTTCAGTTGGGGTTTCTTAACGATGAGCGCGACAAAAAACTTCTCCCTCGCCCGAGCCTGGCTGGACGCTTTCAACGCCTATGACGTGGACGCGCTGGTGGCGCTTTATGCCGAGGACGCCACCCATACGTCCCCCAAAATCCGGGTGCTGCACCCGGAGACAGGCGGGCGGCTGGTGGGGCGGCAGGCCCTGTCCGCATGGTGGAAGGCAGCCAACGCCCGGCTGCCGGGGCTGCGGTATGAGCTGGTCGCCCTCACCGCGGACGAGGAGCGGGTGTTCATGGAGTACCTGCGCCATGCGCCGGGGGAGGCCCCCATGCCGGTGGCGGAGGTCTTTGAGGTGCGCGACGGCCGGATTGTCGCCTCGCGGGTGTACCACGGCTGAAGTCCCCCACCTTCCGTGAAGTGGGTTAGCGTGGCCGTCAATGGCGAAGAACTCGAACCCCAGCGCCTTCGACAGGGACTTCGGTTACCTGATGCCGTTCCTGGACCGCGTGGCGGCGGCCGCCTCTGACCTGGAGGATGCGTCCGCGCGCGCGGAGCTCACCCGGCTGATGGTGGAGGAGAAGGCGCGCTGGCAGCGCATCCAGGAGCTGCTCGGAGGGGCGGCGGGCCGCGGCGCCGCGGCGCCCACGCCGGCCCGGGAAGCGCCCGCCGAGGCACCCCGGCTGGCGCGGGGCTCGGCGGACGAGCTGCACGAAGCGGCCCCTTTCGCCACGGGCCTCACGGTGGGCAGCCTCAGGGGCAGCCGCTGAGCTGGTCCAACGCGTCGAAGGTGGCCGCCTTGTAGGCCTCCGACAGCGTCGGGTAGTTGAAGCACGTCTCCACGAAGAGCCGGGCAGTGGAGCCGGTGAGCAGGGCGGTGAGGCCCACGTGCACCAGCTCGGAGGCCTGGGGCCCCATGACGTGCACGCCCAGCAGCTTGAGGCTCTCCCGGTGGAAGAGCAGCTTCAGCAGGCCGTGCGTGTCTCCCAGAATCTGTCCGCGCGGGTTGGTGGCGAAGGCGGCGCGGCCGGCCACGTAGGGCACGTTCAGCTTGCGCAGGGCCTCCTCCGTCTCGCCGGCCATCGACACTTCGGGGATGGTGTAGATGCCGTAGGGCAGCACCGGGGCCATGGTGCGCACGCCGCCCAGGTCGAACGCGTGCTCCACGGCGATGCGCGCCTGGTCCATGGACGTGGAGGCCAGCGCCGGGAAGCCGATGACGTCCCCCACGGCATAGATGTGGGGCAGGGCCGTCTGGTAGGTGGGGCCCACCTCCACCTGGCCGCGCGGGCCCACTTTCACGCCCAGGGCCTCCAGCCCCAGGCCCGCCGTGTTGGCGGTGCGGCCGGAGGCGACCAGGACCTGGTCCGTCTCCAGCACGGCGCCGGAGGAGAGCCGCATCCGGATGGGGGTGTCCTCGTCCTGTGGCGCGTCCACCTGCTCCACCACCTGCCCGAAGCGCAGTTGGATGCCGAGCGCCTCCATGCGCTGGCCCAGCAGCGCGGAGAACTCGTCGTCCAGGAAGGGCAGCAGCTCCTCGCGCGTCTCCACCAGCGTCACCGGGATGCCCATGGCGGCGAACATGCAGGCGTACTCACAGCCGATGACGCCGGCGCCCACCACCACCAGCGAGCGCGGCAGCCTTTCGAGCTCCAGCACCTCGTCCGAGTCGTGGATGCGCGGGTCCTCGAAGGGGTACAGCGGCGGCCGGTACGGCGACGAGCCGGTGGCCACCAGGATGGTGGCGCCGGTGAGGCGCCGCTCCGGTAAGTCCTGGCGCCGCACGACGACGGTGTTCGCGTCCACGAGCGCGCCGGTGCCCTGGATGATTTCCACCTTGTGGCGCTGGAGGTTGCGGGCAATGCGCTCGCGCTCGATGTCCTTCACCCGCCGTTCGCGGAAGAGGAAGTCGGACACCGTGGCCTCGTGCTGCAGCGTCGTCTCCACGCTGTACAGCCCACGCGCCCGGAAGCCGGACAGGTGCAGCGCCGTCTCGCGCAGCGTCTTGGAGGGAAGGGTGCCTGTGTTCGCCGCGGTCCCCCCCAGCACGGGCTCCCGCTCCACCACCGCCACGCGTTTGCCCGCCAGCGCCGCTTGTACCGCGCCCCACTCACCCGCCGGGCCGGAGCCAATCACCACCAGGTCGAAGTCCGCCATGGGCGCGAAGGTACGCGACCCCGCCGGTCGTTTGAAGGCAATCCCCCGTGCCGCCGGGGCGGATGCCGCGCCGCCGTTCCGTGCCGTGTTGCGTCCGGCGCGACGCAGCCCACGTTCCTGAAGGACGCAGCCTGAAACATGTCACGCGTGTGTCCGCACGGGATTCCTGCGGGATGTGCTGCGGCACGTCCCTGGCCCTGATGTTGCTAGGCCCCTCCGTGATTCGCCAGGCCGCTTCGGCGGACCTGGCCCCGGTCGTCGTCGCTCTCACGGCTCGGAGTCACGTTTTGAATCATGGCGACTGAGACGCCACGTCGGACGTGGGCGCGACGATGCGGGCTTTGCCAGGCGGCAGTCTCCTGACTGCCGCCTCATTCTTGGAAGGAACGATGGGAGACGCGCTCTTTGGTTACGACATGGTCCTGCAGGTCACCCAGAATGAAATCAACTCGCAGTTCTCCAGGTTGATGCAACAGGGGTACATCCGCTCCCTGCTGAAGACGAACGGGCTGGCCACCGCTGGCGGTGCCTTTGGCGGCGGCGCGATGACCTTGACCTCCTACCTGAGAGGCTACATCGCGGCGCCCAGCGTGGCGCAGCCGATGGTCATCCTGGCCTCTGGTGACAACCCCCAGCAGTGCCTGTTTCAGTTCGCCCTGCAAAGCCAGCCGCTCACGCAGACGGTCATGGAGCAACTCGGTTTCACCCAGGCCCAGGTGGACGCCGCGTTCGCTTCCCCTCAGCCAGGCCCCGATAACTCGCAGTACGGGCTGCTGGTGAATCATGAGGACATCGCATTCGGGAGCAACGGCGAGGCCCAGACGCTGCCGAATCAGACAGTCTATTACTGGCTGAAGCGGCCGTCGGTCACGGTGGGCACCACCACGACCTATTCGAACTACCTGGTGCCGGGGTTGTTCTACATGTCGGGAGGCCTCTACCCCACCCTGGTGGACCTGTCTGGCCTGCCGCTGCGCTTCACGGTGAACCTGGATTCCATCCCCACCACGCCGCAAGGCATCGCCGAACTGGTCGACAAAGGAATCATGCCGCCGCAGGTGTTGGACACCATCAACGGCAGCGGCTTCAACAGCGCGTATTTCTCCTTGAAGCAGTTGTTCCTGAACTTCGACACCACCGACTTCACGCAGTGGAGCACGACCGCGCCGCCTACCAGCACCGCGGTGACGGGGGCGTCGATCGACACCGCCAGCAACACGTTCTCCGTCTCCACCACCACCCTGGCGCAACTGGTAGGGGACCCGGGTTTCCTCACCGAGGTGAGTGTCGCGCTGCAATACGCCTTCGGCGTGGGGGCGACCTACGACGGCAACCCCTCATCCACGCCGTACATCATCGGCGTCACGGTGACCTCCTCCAACCCGGCGCAGACGGACCCCGACAGCACCCCCCTCCTGGTGCCTACCTCGGTCGGCTTCTCCAGCCTCCGCAACACCGCCGACAGCGGACTGTCCGTCCTGAACTACCAGGTGATGGGCGGCGGCAACGCCAATCCCATCCAGCCGGCGCCCAGCGTGGGCACGAACTTCGTCACCTCCAATGACTATTCGGGCGAGCTGCTGTTTTCCGAGGACGTGTTCTTCAGGCCGGAGATCTTCAACCCCCTGGTGCAGGCGCTCACCTCGGTACATGCCCCTCCTGCCTCGTGGAAGCAGAACGGGATGACCTTCACCTATCAGACCTCCTATGAGTGGCTGGTCCGCAGCACGCCGCCACCGGACAACCGGGTGAAGACGGGCACCTATATGAAGGTGACGCAGAAGGAGAGCCCGAACTACACCATCGCGGTCAGCGGCAACACGGTCAACGTCTCGGGCTCGCTGTCCATCACCCAGAAGCTCGCGGCCACGCTAGAGGTACTCAGCATCGAAATCCCCCTTGTTTGGAGCGTGACCTGCCAGACCTCGTTCTCGCAGGCGCTGACGCTGGCGGTGGGCGGAAATGGCTATGACCTGGTGGTGAATCACTCTCAGGCCACTTTCAGCAAGCCGGTGAACGGCCCGCTCGAATCGAATAACTGGGAGGCGGGTCTGAGCTCCTTCGTGGTCCAGACCGCGTGGGCCATCATCGACCAGTTGTTTCCCACGTCCAAGTTGATTCAAGAGCTGAACCCGGCGCGGTACACGGTGGATGTGGTGCATGCGCAGATCAACAACACCTTCAACAAGCTCAACTCCCAGTTGAACAAGGGGCTGACGGGCGGCGCCACCGGCAACTTCATCTCACCCACGGGGGCCGTGTTTCTCCTGAACGCACCGCGCTTCAACGATGCATTGGCACTGCAAATGGACGTCACGTACGGCGTTTGACGGAGGAACCTTCACATGACCACGACACCTCGCTCGTCCACCACCAGCGTCGTCATCCCCAGCACGCTGCCGAAGAACCCGTCGCTGACTGTCAGCGCCAGCGGCTCGTTGATGAAGAATTACCTGCCAGCGCTGCCGATTGCCCCCGGCGGCCAGGTCACCGCCGCCTGCGACTCCAACGGCTACCCCATCGTTTTCTCCTTTGGAGCCGACAGCGGGGATTTCTATGCCATCGTCAACACGCGCAATGACCCCACGGGCTGGAGTCAGATTGACTTGCTGCCAGGGGTGTCCGCGCTGGGCAAGCCGGTCTATTTCGCCAGCGGGCAATTGAGCAACGGCAACCTCTGCCTGTTCCTGGCTTGCCAGGATGCTGCCTCCGGCGCGGTGAATACCTATGTGGCCGGACCGCTGTCCAACAACCTGGAGGTGACCGACCTGTCGCAGCTGGCTGCGCTGTGGACCCCCACCGGCAACCCGCTGTCTGGCTCGAGGGTGAGCCGCGCCAGCATCAGTCCGCTGGACGATGGCAAGGGCTTTGGCATCCCGATGATCGCCGTGGGCCTGGTCGCCCCTGGCGCGACGGACGTGCTCACCTACTTGATGCAGGCCACGGTCAACACCACGACCGGCGCCATCACCTGGAACTGGACCTCCTTTCCCTCGCCCACCGACGCCCGGACGGTGCTGGACTCCGCGCCCGGAGCGGTCTCCGACCTGGGGCAGGGCCTGTACATGCTGTACGCCGGCCAGGACGGCAGCACGCACCTCGTCTTCAAGACGCTGCTCAACGAGTTCGGGCGGGACTACGTGCGGGCGCTGCCCGTGCCCGCGGGCCAGAACAGTCTACAGACCACCGCGGGCAGCGGCGGCACCAGCTATCTCTATGCCGGCGGCGCGGCGGGAATCGTGTTCTGGAACGCCAGCGCCCAGCTCGAATCGAACGCGCCGGGCTGGACGGCCGCACAGACTGTCGCCACGGGCGAACAGCTGCCGGGCATGGCCGCTGGTGGGCTCGTGGTCCGGCAGAGCTTCAGCAAGTCCAACGCGCTCTCCGCCTGGGCGCTCTCCGGCAGCAACCTCTACCTGCTCAGCCAGTTCGAGCATCAGGGGGCCCTGCACTGGACGACGCCGCTGGTGCTGAAGACCGGCATCTCGCGTATCGCGCCGCTCATCAATCCCGCGACCCGCGCCAACGAATTGGTGTTCCTGACCACCGACTGGGAGCGTCAGAAGGCCATTCACTATCTCTGGCAGGACCCGGCCACCACGCTCTGGCAGGAGGAGACCATCCCCCTGTACAGCAGCGACAAGGTGCAGGAGGTCAACAGCTACAGCACCAGGCTCAGTTTCCGCGTCAACGGCCAACCCCCGGCGGCGCGCCTCCCGTTGACCCTGACCAGCGCCAGCTTCCAGAGCCTGTTGATCAACGGCCTGAAATACACCGTGGACGCCGGCGCGAGCGTGGAGGTCTCGACCAACGTCACCGGTGAGCTGGACATCATCCAGCAGATCCAGGACCTGGCGGTCTCCACCTTCACGCTGACCAGCAGCGCCTTTACGGACACGCTGCGGATCAACCCCGCGAGCAACGTCTACAAGAAGCTGGCCGCCGTGCGGACCGGCGCGGACATCCCCGTGCTGCCGCCCACGCTGCCAGAAGGCGTGACGGCCGACCAGATCGCCAGTGCCATCGCCCAGATGATGGCCTTCCAGCCAGAGCAGTCCTACCCCACCGAGGTCATCAGCGTCGTGGGGCCCACGCCTCAGGCCAAGAGCGGGGCGCACATGGCTCGGCCGCCCCAGGCGTTCGCGCTGTCCTTCGGTCCGCAGGGGCTCCTCCGATACCACTCGGGCGCCGAGGCGTCCCAGTTCAAGCTGGTCGAGGACGTGGGCGAGTGGATCGTCGACGCCGTGGGCGACGTGGTGCAGTTCATCGGCAATGTGGTGGACCAGATTGGCCACATGTTGTTCGAGGTCGCGGAGACGGTGATCAAGATCACCCTCAACGTCGCAGGCCGCGTCATCAAGTTCGTCATCCAGAGCTTCGAGCAGCTCTTCGCCTTCCTGACGGCGCTGTTCAAGGCGCTGAAGGTTGGCATGGAGAAGCTGATTGGCTGGCTCGGCGAACTGTTTGGCTGGGATGACATCTGGGCCACGCACCTCGTCATCGCGAAGACGCTCACCGGCGCCCTGGAGGCGCTGTCCAAGGAGGTGCAGGAGGACTCGGCCCGGCTCAAGAAGAAGATGGCGCGCATCATCGCCGAGCAACTGGGCTTCGCCCGCGAGAACTTCGCGAGCATGAAGGTGCCAGCGAGCGTCGCGTCCATGGTCCCCAGTGAAATGGCCGCGGCCACGCAGCAGAGTCACCCCGGCATCAACTTCGACACGCCCATCGCGAGCTGGTCCAGCTACCAGACGCAGTACAGCGGCATGCTCCTGGGCGGCGGTCCCGTGGGAGACCTGCCCGCGCCGGTGCAGAAGTTCATCGACGACGTGCTGATTCCCACCTCCTTCGTCCTCGTGAAGGCCATTGAAGAGGACTGGGAGAACCTGAAGGCCGTGTTCACCGGGGAGGGGAAGACCGTCGAGCACATCGTCACCTTCCTCCAGGGGCTGGCGAAGACCATCATCGACACGCTGGAGATACTGCTGCTGGGCTGCGTCGACTACCTGCTGGACCTCGTGCCGTGGGTGGTGAGTCTGTTGACCGAGCCGGTCAACATCCCGTTCCTCTCCGGCTTCTACACGTGGCTGACCAGCGCGCTCGGGAAGGGCGAAGCCCCGCCGGAGGAGCTGTCGGCGGTGAACCTCATGTCGCTGCTGGTGGCGGTTCCCTATACCTACCTCTACAAGCTCGCCAACGACGGCCAGGCGCCATTCTCTGGGGACCCGCTGGACCTCTGGACGAGCATGACGCGGGTGGACACGGCAGAGGGCGCGAGCAAGAAGGAGGCCAGCATCGCGGCCCGGCGCTATTCGGTGATTGGCGCGGGAGTCGCTTCGATTGCTGGCTGGCTCGCATCGCTGATGGGCTTCGTGCGAGTCAGCATGGATGCGGCACGGCTGAAAGGAGCGCTTGGCAAGTGCCTGCTGGTCTCCAGCCTGACCATGGGGGGGATTGCCGCCGCATTCACCTTCCCCATCCAAAGCCCCGCGATGGAGGGCACTGCGTACCAGATGCGGGTCCTCGTGTGGATCGCGAGCCTCCTGCGTCTGGGCTCCACGGCGCTTCCCATCAGCTCCGCCGCGGTGCGTGGCACGATCAAGGCATGCTTCGACGCTGGCATCGGCGTCACCGCCATCAGCAGCGACATCCTCGGCTCTCCGCGCAACTCGACCTGGTGCAGCGACGTCTGCTCCAACCTGGGCGGCGTCATCACCGGCGTCAGCACGGCGATTGTGGCGGTCCAGCCCGAGGCCGCGGTCACCATCATCGCCGGCATGGGCCTGTCCTATCTGGGCGGCAATCTGGTGGCGCTCATCACCGCGCTCTCGACGAACATCGTCAAGGCGGAAGCCCTCTACTTCCAGAACTTGGGCGGCTGAGTCGCCTTCAGCCTCGCGTCGAGGAGCGCCACCAGGGGTTATCCATGGCGCTCCTCTCACGCGGGGGCGTGGGCCCGCCTGTCGAGCGGCACCCAGCCATGCTTCGTGGGGAGGGAACGAAGGCCCTAGGGAGCCGAGGGCGCGCGCCCCTCGTAGCGAAGTCCCTCGCGGACCTCATCGTCCGTCAGCAGCCGGAAGGTGCCTTCGGGGATGCCTTCCAGGTCCACGCTGCCAACGGCCTCGCGGTGCAGCGCGCGCACGGGCAGACCCACCGCGCCGAGCATCCGCTTCACCTGGTGGTGCCGGCCTTCCGTGAGCGTCACCTCCACCGTGTGCTCGTCCCGCACGTTCACCTTCGCGGGGCGGGCGGGGCCATCATCCAACGTCATGCCCCGGCGCAGGGGCTCCACCCGCTCGTCGCTCGCGGTGCTGAAGACGGTGGCCACGTACCGCTTGGGCAGGTGCGCGTCCGGGGACGTGGCGTGGGCCACCAGCTTGTCGTCGTTGGTGAAGAGCAGCAGGCCCGTGGAGTCCACGTCCAGGCGGCCCACGGCGTGCCACGTGTATCCAGCCAGCTCCGGCGGGAGCTGGGGCAGCAGCGCCTCGAAGACGGTGCCGGTGCGGTGCTGCCGCTCCGTGGAGGACAGCAGGCCCGCGGGCTTGTGGAAGGCCAGCACCCGCGTGGGCGGGGCTTCCAGGGACACGACGAGTCCGTCCACCTTCACGGTGGCGCCCGGCGGCACGGGCGTCAGCGCCATCTTCGCCACGCGGCCGTTGATGCTGACGCGGCCAGCGCGGATGGCGTCCTCCGCTTCCTTCTGGGGAAAGACGCCCGCGCGGGCCAGCGCGCGCGACAGCCAGTCCGGCTTCTCCTTGCCCTCCCAGCGTTTGTGTTGCGGCGGCGGCTTCGGCTTGTCGGGCTTGCGAGACATGGGCGCGGCACTGTACCCGGGCGGGCCTCGGGCGGGGGCGGGAGTTGAACGGGCCCTGGAGGCGCTGTCGCGATGAAGCCGCCTGAACGGGGGCCGCCCGCCCGGCCGGTCTGTGGCCACGCGGCCGACGTGGCCCTTCGGGATTGCGGGCAGGAACGTGCGCCGGTGGACACCTTCCGGACATGCGCACCCGGATTCCATACCTGACGCTCCTGGTCCCCGTTCTCGCGCTCGCCCAGTCACGGGCGCGGGCGCCCATCGGCGGGGAGCCCGCGCCCGCCCAATCCACATGGCTGTGGGTCCTGCTGCTGGTCGTGGCCGCCGCTGTCCTCGCCTGGGGCGCGGTGCGCATGGCGGGGCGCAAGGGGCCGCCGACGTCCGGCTCCGGGGGGATTGGCGTGGGGAAGGGGACGGGGCTGCCCCAGAAGCCGCGCTCCGTCTAGGGCGCGGGCTGACGCTTGCGGAGGCTGTGCAGCGCGGCCAGCCACAAGCGGGCTTCCTTCCGCGTCAACCGTGAGCGCCGCAGCGGTGCGAACAAGTCCCGCACCGCCGTGCGGCCCGGCTGGGCGTCCACGAGGAAGCCTCCCGTCGTGAGGACGGATTCCAGCGTGGACTCCACCTGCGTGAGCTCCGCGTCCGTGGCCGCCGCGGGCAGCGGGCCGGGCGGCGTGGCGGCGGCCTCCAGCATCGCCACGCGGACCTCGTAGGCGTACAGCAGCACGGCCTGCGCCAGGTTGATGGAGGGCTGTTCGGGCGCGGTCGGCACGGCGGACAAGTCGTGCACGCGCTCCACCTCCGCGTTGGTGAGTCCACTGCGCTCGTCACCGAAGACGAGCGCCACGGGCCCTTGGGGCGCCCGGGCCACCAGCTCCTCACCCACCGCGCGCGGGGGAAGTCGGCGCTTGCCTTCGACCTTGCGCGAGCTGGTCCCCACCACCCAGACACAGTCCGCCACGGCCTCTTCCAGCGTGTCCGCGCGCCGTGCCGCGTCCAGCACGTCCCCGGCGTGGACGGCGAGCCTTCGCGCCGGCTCCAAATCCTCCACCTCCGGGCGGACCCAGACCCAGTCGGAGAGGCCGCAGTTCTTCAAGGCCCGGGCGGCGGCGCCCAGGTTTTCCGCGTTGCGGGGGCGCATGAGGACAAATCGGACAGGCAGCACCATGCGCGGGGCACCTTAGCGGTTTCTCGCAGCCTGAGGACCGCGGATGGAGGTCCCGCCGCGTCGCGGACTCCGCTAGCCTGGGGGCCTCGAAAGCCTTCGCAGGCGCCCAGGAGCCACGGACGGTGTGGCTCACTGGACACCCTGCGGGTCCGCTGACGCGCGGGGGACGCGTCAGGGCCGCGGGTGCCTGACCACAGCCCTCTCTTCCTCGGCGTGTCCTCGTCCGGCACGCCTTGTGAAGAACACGCGTCATCTTCTGGAGGAATCATGGGTTCGCAGTCCGTCGTCACGCAGCGGCCATCGTGGGCGAAACGCTCGCGCTGGCTCCTCGCGGCCATGTTGGTGAGCGCCACGCTCGCAGGCTGCAAGAAGGAACAGGAGTCCACCGAGCCGCCCGCGTCGCAGCCCCAGGCGCCCGTCGCCGCGCAGCCGGCGGACTCGGGGACGGCCGTGGCGCAGGCGCCGACGCCCCCCGCGCCGGAGCTGCTGACGCCCGTCGTCCGCGCGGTCTCCACCAGCGACGTGCTGCCGCAGGACATCGTCATCGAGTTCCCGCGGGAGGTGCGCCCCAACGATGGCTCGGTGTTGAAGGACACCGTCGTGACCATCACTCCGGAGGTGCCGGGCAGCCTCTCCTGGTCCTCCCCGTCCACGCTGACCTTCAAGCCGTCGGGGGCGGGCTTCGCCTTCGACACGAAGTACGCCGTCTCGCTGGCGTCGGTCGGGCTGGATTCGGGCGTGGTGAAGCCGGCCGCGGTAGGGGACTGGTCGCACACGTTCACCACGCCGCCCTTCCAGTTCGTCCGGATGGTGCCGCGTCAGCTCGACACGGTGAAGGGCCGCGTGGAGGTGGAGGTCGTCTTCTCCGGTCCCGTGGATATCGCCGCGGTGCGCTCGCGGGCGGGCTTCCGGGT
>NZ_VHLB01000076.1:0-41732 GCF_006547365.1 Myxococcus sp. AB056
CCCCAGGCACCGGCGCCCGCCACCCCGGGGCCGGCTGCCCCCGCCGCGAAGGCGCCTCCCGCGGCGCAGCAGGCGCCTGGCGCGCCCACGGCCCCCGGGCGCCTCACCCAGCGCTACTGGCTGGTGACGGAGCAGACGGTGCCGGGGATGACGGGGTACGACATCGACGTGTTCATCAACTCCACGTGGCTGCGCAAGCTGCGAGGCAACGAGGACCAGGTGGTGGTGGACATCACCCGCAACCTGCGGCCGGGGGCGAACAAGGTGACGTTCATCGCCCGGAAGGGAAACGCCGGGGACGCGCGCAGCAGTTCGCCTGCCCACGTGTTTCGGGTCATTATTGGCGAGGGCAACGAGGGCGGCGGGAACGTGATGATCGACAATCCCATCCTCCGCTTCCAGAAGACGGCGGCGGACACGCAGGATGCGACGCAGGAGTTCACCCTCACCACGCGCTGACGGGTGCGGGGCTTCGGGTAACGGAGACAACCGTGTTCAACCTCGACGAGCGCTACCGCGGGCTGCCCGCCACGCGGGAACAAATCCTGGCGCTGCATACCTCCCTCAACGCGCCGCACGTGGCCATTCCGGGCAAGCAGGCCGGCCCGGCGCAGGCCTTTGTCGTGGGCCTCCGGGGAGGGCAGGGGACTGCGGCTGTCTTCGTGTACCTGTACCTGGCGGAGGCCGCGGACTGCGCGGTGTACCTGTCCGGCCGGCGCAACGTGTCAGCGGAGGAGTACCGCGACGACGAGGGGGATGCGCTGGCCTTCGTGGAGTCGCTCGGGTTCATGATGGACGACGCCAACTGGCGCGCGATGGCCCCCGAGCAGCAGGACGAGCAGCTCAAGACGTTGCCGGTGTTCTTCAAGGACCCAACGCTCGTGCCAGCCGTGGTGGCGCGCGCAGAGGAGAAGAAGAACGTCACCACCACCCTGGGCCGCTTCCTGGCCGCCTTCTGAGTCACCGCCCCCTCACCCTCGTCGAGAGCCGCTCCCCATGTTCCGCCTTTCCTCCGCGTCCTGTTCGCTCGCGCTGCTGCTGGTGTCCTCCGGTTGCTCTCACACGCCCACGGAGAAGGAGAAGCGGAGCGCCGAGATTCACTACGACCTGGCGTTGCAGGCCCAGCAGGCCGGCGAGCTCCAGGATGCGCTGCGCGAGCTGCAGGTGTCGCTGAAGAACGACCCGGACTACCCCGACGCGAACAACGCCATGGGCATCCTGCTGCACCTGGCGTTTCGCCGTCCCGACGAGGCCATCAAGCACTACACGAAGGCGCTGGAGGTTCGCCCCGACTTCTCCGAGGCGCGCACCAACCTGGCCAACGTGCACCTGGACCAGGGCCGCTACGACGACGCCATCAAGCTCTATGAGCTGGTCCTCAACGACATGCTCTACCCGACGCCCTTCATCGCCCAGGGAAACCTGGGGTGGGCGTACTACAAGAAGGGCGAGCCGGACCGCGCGGTGGAGAGCATCAAGGCCGCGGTGACGACCAACCCCAACTTCTGTTTGGGCTACAAGAACCTGGGTCTCATCTACGACGAGACGGGGCGCACCTCCGAGGCGTGCCGCCAGTTCACGCACTACCGCGAGAATTGCCCGGACGTGGCGGAAGCGTACATGCGTGAGGGCGTCTGCCAGGCGAAGCTGGGGCAGGTCGATGCGGCGAAGGCAGCCTTCGCCACCTGTGAGACCAAGGCGAAAGCTGGTGAACAGGTGCTGAAGGACGACTGCCGGAGGCTGCTGGAAAAGCTCTAGCGCGTTGGGTATCTGGGGACCCGTGGACCACGTCGATTTCGGCAAATACCTGAGCCAGCAGCGAGAGCTCCGAGGGCTCTCGCGTGACGACGTCGCGCGGGAGACCAAGATTCCTCCCACGCTCATCACCGCGCTCGAGGCCGGTCAGGTGGAACGGCTGCCCTCGCGCATCTTCGTGGTGAACTACATCCGCGCGTACGCGCAGGTCATCGGCATGTCTCCGGAAGAGGCCGTGCTGCGCTACGAGGAGGTGGACAAGTCCGTCCCGGCGCCATCTCCCGTGCAGTTGGAGCAGGAGCGGCGCAAGCGGGCCTACGTGGGGCTGTCCGTGCTGCTGGCGGCCCTGCTCCTGGGCGTGTACCTGTTCCTGGTGCTGAGCGGAAAGCTTCCCAATCCGCTCGCGCGTTGAAGCATCTCCATGGAGCGATACGACGACGACGCGCTCGTGCTGTCCTCGGTGGACTATGGCGAGTCCGACCGGCTCGTCACCTTGCTGACGCGCGAGCATGGGAAGCTGACGGCCTTCGCCGCGGGCGCACGCAAGAGCAAGCGGCGCTTCGCCGGCGCGCTGGAGCCGTTCATGCGGCTTCGCGTGCACATCGTGGAGACGCGCGGCAGCACGGTGCGGCTGGACGGCACGGACATCGTCGCGGGCTTCTATGCGGCGCGCGAGGACCTGTCCCTGATTGCCCGGGCCTTGTACGCGGTGGAGCTGTGCCGCGAGCTGACGCGGGACCATGAGCCGCAGCCGGAGCTGTTCGCCCTGCTGGAGTCGTACCTGACGCGACTGGATGCGAAGGAGGCCGGGCCCACGTCGCTCTTGGCTTTCGAGCTGTCCGCGCTGGCGCACGCGGGGTTGATGCCTCGGTTTGATTCGTGCTCGCTGTGTGGCGGCGCTCCGGGCGAGCGGCCTCGTTTCGACCAGGCCCATGGCGGCGCGGTATGTGAGCCGTGTGGAGCCCGGGCTCGCGAGTCCGTGGCGGTGCCGGTGGCGCTGCTGTCGGGCCTGCGCGCGCTCCAGGAAGGGGCGCGCACGCCGCTGCCGCCGGAACTGCGCGCGCGTGCTCGCGGCCTGCTCAACGTCTTCATTGCCCACCACCTGGGTCGCCGCCTCAAGAGCGTGGATTTCATGGCCCAGGTGGGCCTGGATTGACGAAGTTCGGAAGCGAGGGGCTCATGCCGCCGCTGGATGTCGTGTGCTTTGGCGAGACGTTGGTGGACTTCCTCCCGGCGGCTTCAGGGCACCGCGTGCGCGACGTCCCCGCGTGGCATCCGTGCCCCGGTGGCTCGCCGGCGAATGTCGCGGTGGGGCTGGCCCGGTTGGGGCTGCGTCCGGCCATGCTGGGCGTGGTGGGCGCGGATGAGTTCGGGCACTTCCTTCGCGAGCGATTGGCGGCGGAAGGCGTGGACGTGAGTCACCTGCGCCAGACGGCGGAGGCTCGCACCGGGCTGGTGTTCATCTCCCTGGATGGGAAGGGCGAGCGCAGCTTCACCTTCTTCCGGACACGCTCCGCGGAGTTCCTGCTGGGACAGGCGGATGTCGACGCGGCGTTCCTGGCGGGGGCGAAGGCGGTGCACTGTGGCTCCAACTCGCTCCAGTGGCCGGAGGCGCAGGAGGCCGCGGTGCGGATGCTGGGGTTGGCGCGCGACGCGGGGCTCATCGTGAGCTGTGACCCCAACTTGCGGCTGCACGCGTGGGAGGACACGTCTCTCCTGAAGGGCCTGCTGGCGCGGATGCTGCCGCTGTGCACCGTGGTGAAGCTCTCCGAGGAGGAGATTGGCTTCGTCACGGGGACGGAGGTGCCCCACGAAGCGCTGACGCGACTGGCAGCGATGGGCGTGCCGCTGCCCGTGGTGACGCTGGGCGAGCGTGGCGCGCTGCTGCAGTGGAAGGGGGAGCGCATCCACGTCGCGGCGCCGCAGACGCGCGTCGTCGACACCACCGGCGCTGGCGATGGTTTCGTCGCGGGCCTGCTGCAGGGGCTGGTGCGCTGGTTCGGCGGCGCTGAGGCGCTGCGCGATGCAACCGGTGAGGAGTTGGTGGCGCTGGCCACGTTCGCGTGTGAGGTCGGGGCCCGTGTCGTGGAGAAGCTCGGCGCGGTGGATGGGCTTCCCCGGGCGGAAGCCCTGGCTCAGGTCATGCCGTCGCGTCCGGACAGGTCTCGCGCATAGCGCTGTGACGGTGGTGTCGTCGCGTCCGACGAACAAGCGTCTATTGTCGTGCGCATGGTTTGACGCAGGCACGTGCTCGGTGTCCGTGCCCGTGCTCCTCGTTGCCGGTGCCTGGGAGACGTCGCTCAGGGCGCCAGGGGTGTGAGCAGTTCGTAATCGAAGCGCTCGTACGGCGGGGTCACGGGCTGTCGACGCTGGTCGTATCGCTCCAGCACGTAGGCGGCAGGGTCTGAGCGCCTTCCTGCCGATTGGATCCAATTCGCCAGCCGGCCGTAGGCCGCGTTGATGGCGTCCGCCGTGCCCTGCACCGGCGTCATGGCGTAGTCGCGCGCGGGAATCGTCAGGGCCTTCAGGGCTTCTGGGACCGCGTCGAGTCTTTGGACCTCGGTGGTGACCCAGTACTGGTAGACGGGGTCATCGCCCGGTTGCTCGTGGTCGCTGCCCGGCACGCAGCCATGGAACACGTCGCGGTCCACCACTCCGGACAGTCCATCCAGGCGAGAGAGGAGTTCCAGCCACGCCAGCGGGACGCGGTGGCTCAGCTCGCTGCGTCGGCCGACCACCTTGATGCCCACCAGCTTGATTTCACCTCGGGAGACGATGGAAACGTTCATGGTTTCCGAACCCTCCACTTTGAAGCAGGTTCAACCTCAAGGGAAAGCCGCCGGATGCTGACGATTTCCCAGTTCGCGGACCGATGTGGCCTGGCACCGAGCGCGCTGCGATTCTATGAGCGCAAGGGCCTGCTGCTGCCCTCCGCACGGCGCGCGAATGGCTACCGCGCCTATTCTCCCGGACAGGTCGGTGAAGCACGCTTCATCAGTAGCCTGCGCGCCGCGGGCATCTCCCTCTCCGCCATCCGTGAGTTCCTCCGAAAGGACGTTCGGACGCGCGAGACCATGCTCACGTCGTGGCGGCAGGACCTGTCCGCGCGGCTGCTCTCGCTCCAACTGGCCGACCAGTACCTCCGGGGGCTCGGCGCGTCGTCGGGGCCGCGGGTCCATCTGGAGCACTGGGTCGAGCCGTCCGTGCTCGTGTGGTTCCCCGTCACTGCTCCGCCCGGGCCCCTGGCGTTCCGCTCCGCGGTGCCGGGGTGGAAGAAGGAACTCGAGCGCCGCGGCATCCCCGTGCTGACGAGTGGGTACGTCCGCACGCTCGACGTGGTGGACGGGCAACTCCTGGGCGAGGTGGGCTTCCGCATCAAACCCCGCAGGCGGCTGCCTCCCGGGAGTCGGCGGCAGGAGATGGCGCCGACCCTGTTCGCGACGCTGGAGTGCGCCGTCCGTGATGACCAGGCCGCGCATCGCGTGTTCCGCTTCCTGGCCGAATTGGGATTCCGTCCCGATGGGCTCCACCTGGAGCGCTACCTGCCCGGTGTCGCCGACCGGTACCTCCTGATGCTGGGCGTGCAGCGCCTGCGTTCCGGGGTGGCGAGCGGGGAAGGGGGCTCGTCCTCGATGGCCTCGGAATGAAAAGATGGAACGGCCCATGTCTCAGCCCGTCCCCCAAGCTGCCTCCGAGGAAGTGACACCGGCGCAGGCACCGCTGACGCTGCTGCGAATCCCAGGGGATTCCCCCGAGGCCCTGGACACCTTCTGGCTGCGCGAGGTCTTCCAGGGGGACCGGGTGCCGCAGCTCACCCTGCGGGCGGTGCTGCTCGGAAGTGGCATTGGTGCCATCACCTGCGCGACGAACCTCTACGCGGGCCTGAAGATGGCCGTGGCCTTTCCCGTGGCCATCACCGCCGCGTTGCTCGCACACACGGCACACGGAGCGATGCGGCGCGTGGCACCGGGCGTCGCGGGTGCTCCGCTTTCGCCGCTGGAGACGTGCTCCGCGCAGGCCGTGGCGTCGTCCGCGGGCTATGCGACGGGCGGCGCCCTGGTGTCCGTTCAGGGCGCGTGGTTGCTCACAACGGGCAGTCATCCCCCCGGGTGGGCGTTGCTCGCGTGGACCTTCCTCCTGTCCGCGCTGGGCGTGCTCTTCGCGGTGCCCCTCAAGCGCAAGCTGGTGGACCATGAGCAGCTTCCGTTCGCCACGGGCACGGCCGCGGCAGCGACCATCCGTGCTCTTCACACCACGGGCGCGTCGTCCCGTCCGCGGCTGTCGATGCTGGGCCTGGGCGGAGGTATCGCCGCGCTCGTCACCCTGGTGCGGGATGGGCTGGGCCGCCTTCCCTATGTGTTTCCCTTCCCCGGAACGCTGAGCGGGATGTCGCTGGAGCGCCTGGGTTTCGGCTTCGAGATGAGTCTGCTTCCGCTGGGCGCGGGCGCGCTGCTGGGCCTGCGGCTCACGGCGTCCTGGTTCCTGGGCGCGCTGCTCATCCACGGAGTCGTGGCACCGCGCGTGTTCGCTTCGGGGCTGCTGCTGCCAGATGGAGACTTCCTCGCCTGGAGTCTCTGGCCCGGGACGGCGGCGCTCACCACCGCGTCGTTGTTGCACTTCGCGCTGGAGGGCCGCGTCCTGGGGCGCGCATTGAAGGGACTCTTCAAACGTCCCTCCGTGGCGCCCCATCCGGTGGACGCGCTTCAGGTGCCGGGACGCTGGCTGCTGGCGGGCCTGCTCGTGTTGACGCCCGCCACGCTCGCCGTGGCCAAGGTGGGCTTTGGCGTTCCGCTGCCACACGCCGCGCTCGCGGTGGCGTTGTCATTCGTGCTGTGTCTCATCGCCTGCCGCGTCACGGGGGAGACGGATGTCACGCCCGTGGGCCCGCTGGGGCAGGTGACGCAGATGACGTATGGCGTGCTGCTGCCGCGCAACGTGGAGGCGAACCTCGCCACCGCGGGCATCACCGTCAACGCAGCGTCATCCGCGGCGGACCTCCTCAGTGACGTGAAGACGGGACACCTGCTGGGGGCCCATCCCCGCCGCGTGTTCCTGGCGCAGCTCGTGGGTTGCGCGGTGGGGGCCGCCGCGGTGGTGCCGCTGTTCTTCCTGTTGGTGCCGGACCGTTCGGCGCTGGGGGGCGAGCGCTTCCCTGCACCCGCCGCCACGGTCACCGCCAGCATCGCCCAGGTGCTGGCTTCCGGCCTTTCGGGGTTGGAGCCGGGTACGCGGGCGGCGCTCGGTTGGGCCGCGCTCGCCGCCGCTGTCCTCACGCTGACGGAGCGACTGCTTCCCGAACGGGTGCGACACTGGGTGCCCTCGCCCCTGGGCATGGGCCTGGCCTGTCTGTTGCCGGCGTCCACCGCGCTGGGGTTCTTCCTGGGCGGCGTGGCGGCGGCCTTGGCCCGCAGGGCGAATCCAGGGGCGCAGGAGGGGCGGGTGGTGACGCTGGCCGCCGGCCTCATTGCGGGCGAAGGGTTGATGGGGGTTGTCATCGTCCTGAGCCAGGCGCTCTGGTAACGTTCGTTTCACCCCATGCGCTGTCCGGTCTGCCACCGCCGTCTCGCCACCGGCGCGGTGTGTCCTGTGCATGGCCAGCGCGCTTCGTCGCCTGGCCCTGACGCCGAGCCCTTTCCACTCCCGGACGTGCCAGGTTTGAGCCCCGCGGCCTTGCTGGGCTCGGGCGGCTTCTCACACGTCTTCACCGCCTACCGCGAGGAGGATGGCCGTGAGGTCGCGCTCAAGGTGGGACGGCCGCCTCACCGCGACCGCTTCGCCCGGGAGGCCGCCGCGCTCCGCCGCATCGGCGCGCCGACGACGCCCACGCTCCACCACTCGGGGGTTGTCCGAGGGCGGCCGTTCCTCGTCATGGAGCGGCTGCATGGCCAGACGCTCGCCGCGTGGATGGCGGCGCTGCCGGGCTCGGGCGCGGCGTCCGTGCCCCGCGTGCGCGAGTTGCTCAGGGGCCTCTGCGCCGCATTGGAGCGCGTCCATGCCGTGGGCGTGGCCCACCGCGACCTCAAGCCGGAGAACATCTTCCTGCGCGAGGGTGGGGCGCTCAGCCTGCTGGACCTCGGGCTCGCGCGGTTCCTGGACGCACCTGACGATGGAGAGCGCCCGGAGCCCGAGGGCTTGACGCTCGTGGGGCAGCGGCTGGGCACGCCGTACTACATGGCACCTGAGCAGTGTCTGGACGCGCGCGAGGCCGGGGCCGCCGCGGATGTCTACGCGCTGGGCGTCCTCCTGTACGAGTTGCTCACGGGCGCGCCGCCTTTCGTCGGCGGCGCCGAGGAGATTCGCCACGGGCACGTCAGCCTTCGCCCAGCCCGGGTGTCGGAGCGCGCGCCCGTGCCGACGGCGCTCGACGCGGTGCTGTCGCGGTGTCTGGCGAAGGCGCCCTCCGAACGTTTCTCGCGGGCTTCGGATGTGCTCGCCGCTTTCGATGCCGCGTGTACCCAGGCCCTGTCCATGGCTCCGCCGGAGGGCGTGCCCGCGGCGGTGCCCACGTCGTCCGTGCCGGGGGCCGGCGAGCGGTGGGTCGCGCTGCTGGGCGTCCGCGCGGACATACCGGTCGATGTGCTTCGGCTGACCTTCGAGCCTCAGGGAGGCACACTCGCGCGTGCCAGCGCACGGGGCTATCTGGTCGCGTTCTCCGAGTCCCTGTCCGCCGAGGCCAACCTTCGCGCAGGCGCACTGGTGGCGCGCAAGCTGATGGAGGAGGGCAAGGCCGCCACCGTCCTGCACCTGTCGCGGCTGCACGTTCTTCCGGGCGCCACGACCACGCGGGTCGCGGGGCCTGCCTTGGAGTCCGCAGGAGAGTGGTGGCCGGAAGACCTCGCCCTGGGAGAAGCCCGCGTCACTGCCTCCGCCGCGGCCAGGTTGGGGCCGGGCGCCACGGAGCACTCGCCCGATGGCGCGCGCCTGCGATTGCACGACGGGGGCGCCGCCACGTCCTCCGCGGATGCACCGCCTCTGTCGGGCCGCGATGCCGTCCTGGCGGCGCTGGAGGCCGAGGCATCACGCTGCATCGAGGAGGGTGTCCCAGGGTTGTGCGTCCTCACGGGGGACGTGGGGCACGGCACGTCCCGCGTCCTGGAAGCACTCTCTACCCGGCTGGAGGCCGCGGGGCGGTGCCTCGTGGTGCGGCTCCGCGCGCCCGCTCCGGACGCCGCGTCCTCGGAGTCGCTGCTGGACGCGCTGCGAGCCACCGCCGAGCCGGCCCGTGTTGTCCAGGCACCAACGCGTCCACTCGCGGATGAGCGACACGCAGCCGCGCGCTGCCTCGCCGAGGGACTCCAGCGACAGGCCCAGGCGGCCCCTCGCGTGGTGCTCGTCGACGACGCGCACCTGGCGGACCCCACCAGCCTGGATGCACTGGAGGTCGCCACCTTGGCGGGTGTGCGTGCACCGCTCTGGGTCTGCGTCGCCGCGAGGCCCGCGTTGCTCGGGTTGCGACCGCACCTGGGCGAGCGCAGCGCCCGCGTCGCGCGAATCGCACTGCCGCCGCTGACACCCGAGGCGAGCCGTTCCCTGTTGCTGCATCTGCTGCGCCCCGCCGAGCACGTCCCCGAGCCGGTGCTGGCGCGGTTGGAACAACTGGCGCAGGGCGTCCCCTTGTCGTTGGTGGAACTCGCGGGCGCGCTGCGGGCCGCGGGGGCCCTGCGGGCGTCTCCAGGAGGCGGGTGGTACATCGCGCCGGACGCGTTGCTGGACGTCTCCGTGACGCCGCTCTTCGAGCGACTCGCCGCGCGGGCGTTGGCCGGGCTCCCCGCGGCACACCGAGTCCTGGCGCGGCTTTGCGCGGTGCTGGGCACGGAAGTGGAGGTGTCCCGCGTGGATGCCGCCCTGCGACACCTGGAGCCGAGCGAGGAGCTGGCGCGCGTGACGTCGCTCGACGCGGGGGCCGGACTCCAGCGGCTGGCGCGCTCGGGGCTGTTGCGGCCCACGGCTCCGGGCCA
Organism: Myxococcus sp. AB056; assembly: GCF_006547365.1. Classification (NCBI taxonomy): domain Bacteria; kingdom Pseudomonadati; phylum Myxococcota; class Myxococcia; order Myxococcales; family Myxococcaceae; genus Myxococcus; species Myxococcus sp. AB056. The sequence continues at coordinate 9,714 of NZ_VHLB01000076.1, forward strand.
CTTCGCCTTCCGCCACCCCTTGCTGCGCGAGGCGCTGGAGGCGTTGCTGCCGGCTTCCTCACGTCGCGTCCTCCACGCCGCGGCGCTGCGTGCCACGCCCCGGGACGGGATGGCCGAGCGCCGTCGCTGGGCCCACCATGCCGCGGCCTGTGGTGCTCATGCGGAGGCCATCACCGCGTTCCTCTCGCTCGCGGAGTCCGCGCGCCGTGCGCACCTGTCCGTCGAGGCGGAGCAGCACTACACGCGCGCGCTCGCGTTGTTGCCGGAGGGAGATGTGGAGCGCCGGGCCCTGGCGTTGTCGGGGCGTGGGCGCGTCCGTCACCGGCTTCAGCGCTTCCGGGAGGGGCTGGCGGACCTGGGCGCCGCGCGGGCACTGGCCGTGGCCCGCGGTGACGAGGCCCAGCAAGTGGAGTTGCTCCTGGAGGAGGCCACCGCCCGCGATTGGATGGAGGACGTGGAGGGTTCGTCGGCCTGTACACGTGAGGCGCTGGAACGCATCGAGCGGCTGGATGAGCCTCGCCTGTCCCTGCGCTGCTCGCTGGCCCGGGGCCGGCTCCACGTCCGGCTGGGGGAGTGGGGCGCCGCCGTGCGCGTTCTGACCGGCGTGGTGGACGGGGCGGAGCGGGCGCATGACCACGAGACGCTCGTGGTGTCGCTGGCGCTCCTGGGCTCGGCGCTCACGTTCCTGGACCGGACCGACGATGCCGCGGCCCGCTTCGACATGGCACTGCTGCGCTGTGAGCAGGCCGGGGACGCACTGCACCGGGCCGCTACGCTCATCAACCGTGTGCTGCTGTGGTTGCGCCTGGGGAATGTGGCTCGGATGGAAGAGGACCTGCGCCGCGCGATGGCGCTGGGCCGGGAGCTGGGCCATGCGCAAGTGGAGCGCTGGTCCACCTTCAACCTCGCCGAGGTGCTCTACATGCAAGGCCGTCTGGAGGAGGCGCTGCCGCTGGCCCGGCGTGTTCACGAACTGGGCGTGCGTTTCTTCCGTGAGCACCCTGTCCCGGTGGATGCGTTGCTGCTCGCGCGCATGGCCGCCGCGCTGGGCGACCTGGAGGAGGCGACGCGGCAGCTCCGGTGGATTGACGCCCACTGTCCGCCCGAATCGTTGCCGCCCACCGCCGTCATGCGGAGGCTGGTGGAGCTACAGGTCCAGGACGCACGGGGCGGCGGCTCGGCGCGGGAGGCGTGGCTGGCCCTGGCGGACGACGCTGACACCCTGGCTTCGGCGGATGAGAAGGCGGAGATTCTCCTCCAGGCCGCCCGGGGCGCGCTCCAGGCGGGACGCGCCGACGAGGCGCGCACCTGGGTGGTCCGGGCCGAGCGCGCGGTGGAGGAGGGCGCTCCCCTGTGGCGGGCCCGCCTGGAGTCCCTGCGGGTTGCCCTTTTCGACGTGTAGCGAGAAATGTCACTGTCCGGTGGCGGTGTGACGTGAAGCGCTACGCGAATGCCGCGTGGAGATCTGCTCTCATGGCACCGCATACAACCTCCCAGGCTGGCTCGGCACATGCTTGCTGGGAGGCAGCTCTCCTTCCTTCCGTCGTTCTTGGAGGACGTCTCATGGCCCTTGGTTCGCCTCGCCTGTTGGCGGTTTCCTCGCTCGTGTTTTTCGCCCTGTCGGGCTGCGGAACCGGGCCCCATGAAGAGGAGACGCCCACGGTAGGGGCGCAGGCGTCGGAGATTCGCATTGCCAACTCGCTCACGACGCAGGCGCTGGTGCTCAACGCCATCTCCACCAACGCCGACTCCAACCTGTTGCTGGGGACCTCGGCGCTTGGGCAGCTGTTCCACCCCACGCTGGGCGACGAGAACACGCGCCGACGGTTGCATGACCCCAATGCGCAGCGGTTCATGGAGTACCTGGTGGGCTGCGCGCTGACGGTCGAACAGGAGATTGCCTATTACGACCCGAGGGATCCCAGCCCCGGCGTCCGGAAATGGATTGGACAGGCGGGGCTCTGCCCGGATTGGGCCGACTCCCCGCCGACCCGGAGCTGCCTGGAGCGTGTCTCCGCCTGTGTGCTGGCGCGCAACAACGCGGAGGGACGGCGCGTGGAGCTGTCCATGCGCGGCGAGCACCAGTTCTACTCGTCGGGACCCAACATCTACACGCTGGATGCGAAGACGCGCCCGGCCGCGCACGCCCCCATCACGGGCAATGCGCTGGCCAGCTTCGGGGACTGTGTCCTGGGCGAATCTGGCGAGCAGCGTGACTGCGGTTGGACGCCGGATGGCATTGGCCGCTGCACGCCTTCCACGACCGTCGTGGTGGGGGCGGGTGGGCCGCTGTCCTGCGCGGGGCTGTCTCCCATCGTGGGCTCCAGTGTGAATGGGCCCACTGTCCTGCGGGTGTGCGAGGGCATCGCGGGGTGTGACCATCTCGACGCGCGCAACCTGGGCGAGGCGACAGGGAGCTGCGCGGGGTCGCCCGCCGTGCCGGTGGTCTCCTTCACCTGCCCTGCCGGGGGCTACTACAGCGTGATGTCCGCGCCGGCTTCGAGCACGACCGTGGAATGGCTGGCGAACGTCGAGGCGTATCCGGACTCCGCGTCCACCTATGGCCTGTCCGAGCAGCAGGTCTACTCCGTGCGCGAGGGCGCATTCTACGGAAACATCTTCCTGCCGAACGAGCTGGGGGCGGAGGTGGACGTCGTGGAACTCGGGGATGGGGACAAGAAGCGGTACGTGGTGGTGGGCGCCGACGTCATCGTGCGCGGCTCCATCTACCGGAAGATGTTCTCCTGCTACGACCCGGCCTGGTCGAGCGGGGCGGCGTACGCGGCGAACCGCGTCTGCGCGCTGCCCTCGTCGGGCTCCAACTGTGCCGCGCGCGTGACGGGGCCCTGCTTCACGTCCCTCAGTCCGCCCGTGGCCGGTAAGTGCGACATCCTGGATGGGCCCCTCACGCCGAGGGATGGCGACTACGAGGCGTGCCACGACGATGACAACGTGCTGTGGAAGCAGTCGGTGACCACCTACCTCCATGCCCCGTGCGACACGGTGGCGAAGGAGATGCGCACCCAGTCCTGCGGGCGTACCTCGGGGACCGTCAAGCCGCTGCCTACGGGGGAGGAGCTGCCCTTTCCCTTCCCTCGGAAGAAGTAGGCCTCCTGCCGCATGGCGTCGGGTGACGAAGAGGCCCTCTATGGCGAGGAGCTGGGCGTTGGCGCCCTGGTATCGGACTGGCTGGTGGAGCAGGTCCATTACCGGGGGCCTGCCTCCACGCTCTACCGTGCCCGACATGTCCGCACGGGAGCGCTCGCGGCGCTGAAGGTCCTGCTCCCGCAGCCCTCGGACGTCGCCCTGCGGCGCTTCCGTCGGGAGGCGGAGACGCTCCGGCGGTTGAGCCATCCGCACATCGTCGACGTGCTTGGCTACGGCACGCTCGCGGACGGGCGCCCCTTCATCGCGATGGAGTGGTTGGAGGGGAGGGACCTCGCGGCGGAGCTGGCTTCGCGCGGGCCGCTGTCGCCGGGAGAGGCGCTGGAGGTGCTGGAGCAGGTGGGCGGCGCGCTGCGCACGGCGCACCAGGCCGGTGTCGTGCACCGGGACTTGAAGGCGCAGAACGTGGTGCGCCTGAGCACGGGCGGGGGAGCGCCGCGCGTGAAGCTGGTGGACTTCGGCGTCGCGAAGGGGCTGACGCCGGATGCGCCGGGCGCGTCCACACTCACGCTGACGGGCGTCTCCCTGGGCACGCCGTTGTCCATGGCACCCGAGCAGATTCGCGGCGAGCCGCCCGACGCCCGCACGGACCTGTACGCGATGGGCGTGCTGCTCTTCCAACTCGTCACCGGGCAGCCGCCCTTCCAGGGCGCCACCCGGCACGAGGTGGAGGACCTGCACCTGAATGCGCCGCCTCCTCGGCCCAGTGAGCGCGCCCCGGTGCCTGCCGCACTGGATGCCGTGGTGCTGCGCAGCATGGGGAAGCGGCGCGAGGACCGATACCCGGACATCGATGCCTGGCTCGACGCGCTCCGGCGCGCGGTGAAGGGCAGTCCCTCGGAGGACCAGCCCACGCTCGCCGTGGCGCTGTACGCGGAAGCCCGGCTCCACGGCGCGGTGGAACCTTCGTCCTTGGAGCGGCTGGATGCGTTGTTGGAGCGCGTGGGGGGGACCGCGCGCGCCGCGGGGCTGGACGTGCGGCTGGAGGGGAGCGGTTGCCTGCTGGCCTTCGCACCGCTGCCGCCGGAAGCAGGGGCGGAGCAGGCCGCGCGAGCGCGAGTGCTGCACGCCGCGCTCGCCCTGGTGGAGTTCGTGGCGGCGAGCGAGGCGCCGCGCCCGGTGGACCTGGCCATCACCGTTCACGTCGCGGAGCTGCCTCGCGAGGACCGCGGCGGCGGGTTGTTGCACCTGCCGGGCTGGGTCGCGGAGCCACCAGGAACGGACCTGGTGGCGACCGCGCGTGCGCTCGAGGGCCTGGACGCGGCCTTCCTGGCGACACCCGTGTCCGCCGCGGGACTGGGGTGCTGGCGCGTCAGCCGCCCGCGGTGAGGCTCACGGCTTGATGCCGTGGCGTCGCAGCAGGCGGTAGAGGTGGACGCGGTCCATGCCAGCGGTGACGGCTGCCTGGGCCACCTTGCCCTGGTGTTTCTCCAGCAGCGCGCGCAGGTAGCGGCGCTCGAAGTCGTCGACGACGTGACGGCGCTGGTCGGCGTACGGCTGCGAGGGGTCCACCTCGGGGGGGCCGGAGCGGTGGGCTTCTTCCTCGGAGAGCTCTACTGCTTCCTCGAAGACGAGGCAGCGCTCCAGGTAGTTGCGCAGCTCGCGCACGTTGCCGGGCCACGCCGCGTGCCGCAACCTGGCCAGGAAGTCCTGCGTGCGCAGCGCGCCCGTGCGCTCGCGGTCCGCGCCGAGCAGGTCGAGGATGCCTTCCACCAACATGGGCAGGTCCTCCGGACGCTGACGCAGCGGTGGCAGCAGCAGGCGCAGCACCGCGAGCCGGAAGAAGAGGTCGGAGCGGAACCGGCCCGCGTTGACCTCCGCGCGGAGGTCCCGGTGCGTGGCGGCGAGGAGGCGCACGTTCACCGGCTGATACGTGTTGCTGCCCACGCGGCGAATCTCGCGGTTCTCCAGCACGCGCAGCAGCTTGGGCTGCAGCTCCGCGGGCAGCTCACCAATCTCGTCCAGGAAGACGGTGCCGCCGTCGGCTTCCTCGAAGACGCCCGCGCGCCGCTGGACGGCGCCGGTGAACGCGCCCTTCTCGTGGCCGAACAGCTCGCTCTCCAACAGGTGCGCGGGGATGGCGCCGCAGTCCACGATGAGGAAGGGCGCGTCGCGCCGGGGACTCGCCTGGTGGATGGCCAGCGCGGCCTGGCTCTTGCCGGTGCCCGTCTCGCCTTCGAGCAGCACTGTCACGTCGCGGCCCGCCGCGCGCTCCATCATCGCGAAGCAGCCCCGCATGGCCACGGATGCACCCACCAGCGTGCCGAAGCGCGAGTTCTCCGACAGCGGCAGGCGGTTGTTCTCCGCGCTGAAGTCGAAGCGCAGCACCACGCGGCCCAGGCGCAGCAGGCTGCCACTGCGCAGCACGCCCTCCACCACCTGCACCCCGTCGACGATGACGCCGTTGAGGCTGTCCAGGTCCTTCACTTGGGGGCCCCGAGGTCCGATGCGCACCTCGCAGTGGAACCGGGACACCGTGGAGTCCTCCACGGCGAAGTCGTTCAGCGGGTGCGAGCCCACCGAGCAGGTGTCACCCGTGGACTCCCACGTCGCCCCCGTGTTCGGACCTTCCGCCACGGTGAGCCGGAACCGGCGCACCGTGGAGGCGTCATAGCCCCGGCGTGCGTGCTCGTAGGGCAGCGTGACGTGCAGCGGCGTGTCACCCCCACCTTCGACTTCCGTCCTCCATTGCGATTCGCCCTTCACGTCCGGCGAGGAGGGTGCGGCATGAGCCCGATCCGGTGCAGACATGGAAGTCAAGATATCACGGGAGCCGACATCCGAACGGTTCTCTCCCAGGCTCATTCTCATTGGGGGGTGGTTGTTGGCCGCCCGCTCTGGGGGCGAGGCAGGCCCCGCGCGGAGGCGCGGCGTCTCCGGGGTTTCCGCTAGTCGTGGCTGTCTGGACCTTCTCGGCTGAGAGGTGCTGTGTCACAGCGGACTCGGAGTGTCGCGGACCCCACGTGTCGGCGCGGGCGGTCGTGCGGATGAAATCACAGACATGACACCGCGGGTCATCACATCGCCACATCCGCCCGGGGATGAAATCATGTCTGTCATTCCACGGGACGGAGTTTCGACATGGCGCGCTACCTGCCGTCCTTGCCTGGGCCTCTGGTAGGAATGCGCCATGGCGGCACGGGGCAGGCGCCGCGCGATGCGCGGTGGGGATACGCAGGGGCTGACGTTCGACGCGGTGCGCGCGCTGGCGCTGTCCCTACCGGGGATGGAGGAGGGCACATCCTTCGGAACGCCCGCGTTCCGCGTGCGCAAGAAGTTCATCGCCCGCTTCCATGAGGACGGCGAGTCGCTGGTGGTGAAGGTGGAGCCCGGCGTGCGGGACGTCCTCACGCAGGCCGAGCCAGACAGTTGCTACATCACCGAACATTACGCGGGGTACCCCGAGTACCTGCTCGTGCGCGTTGCCGCGGCGCGTCCGGCGCTGGTCCGCCAGTTGTTGGAGGACGCGTGGCGGAGGACTGCCTCCCAGCGGCAGCTGGCGGAGCGGGCGCGGGACGCGGACTGACGCCCGCGTTTTAGCGGCAGGCGTTGGCAGGCCCGGCATTCAATGCGAGGCTATGGGAGAAGAGGGGGGCAGGCCGGGACGGGGCGCAACGCTTTGGCAGCGCCTGGGCTGGCCGGTCTCACCGGAACGGGAGACCCGACATGACAGAGTCAGCAGGTGGCCAGGGCGAGGGGAGCGGGCGGCTGCGCACGCCCGTGGAGGGTGCCCTCCGCGCGGTGCGCTCTCTGGTCGAGTTGGAGGACACGGACCGGGCGGCACAGCTCTACGAGGAGCTGGGCGATGCGCAGCGCGAGCGCATCCGTCACGAAGCGGAACAGGGGCCGGCGAAGGAGCGCCGTGGCTTCGTCGAGGTGCTGCGGCGCGCGCGGGACTTCCTGGGCGCGGCCCGGCTGATGGACGGCCAGGGCGAGGACGCCACCGCCGGGGACCTCTACTTCCAGAGCGGCAAGTACATGGCCGCCGCGGAGAGCTACCTCCGAGCGGGTGATGCCGAGCGCGCCGCCGCCGCCTTCGAGCGAGGTGGTGCGCTGGAACGCGCGCTGGCCATCTACGGGGAGCTGGGCTCGCGCGAAGCCATGGCGCAGTGCCTGGTGCGCCTGGACCGTCCCTTCGAGGCGGCCACGCTCTACCGGGACCTGGGGCAGGCGCACGCGGAGGTAGAGGCGCTCGGAGGCGTCCGCGCGGAGGACTCGCGCTTCGTGGAGGCGGTGCTGCGCATCTGCCAGTTGCTGGACGCGGAGGGCTTCACGCACCGGGCGCTGGCAGTGCTCGCGGACGCGGTGAGCAGCTCGGAGGACGCGCGAGGGGACCCGGCGTTGGTGACGGAGAAGGCCCGGCTGCTGCGCCGTATGGGGATGGAGGCGGAAGCGGAGGCCATGCTCATCCGCCGTTCCGGAGGTGCGTCGGCGCCCGCGGCGAACGGGTACCGGTTCCTCAAGGCCATCCCCATCTTCGGCGAGCTGTCCCTGGAGGACATGAAGGACCTCTACCGGCTGGCGCGTCAGGTCGTCATCGCGCCCGGCGCCGTGTTGCTGGAGAAGGGCGCGCCCGGCCTGGGCCTCTTCGTCCTGATGGACGGCTCCGTGGACGTCTTCAGTGGCCCCGAGGAGGACGCCCGGCACCTCAACACGCTGGGGCCCGGGGCGTACCTGGGGGAAATCTCCCTGGTGCAGGATGGGCCCGTGTCGGCCCATGTCCGTGCGCGGACCTCCGTGCGGGCGCTGCGCATCAGCCGTGTCGACTTCGAACGCTTCGTGGACACGCACGAGGCGGCGGCGCTGCGCATCTTCCGCCTCTTCACCCAGAACCTCGCGGGCCGGGTGCGTGCGCTGAGCACCTGACAGGGACGTCCCATGGCGTGTGTCTACGTGGGGCCGAGCGGGAGCCGGACGCTGAACGTGCTCCCTTTGTCCGGCATGCTGGACACCTGGATGTCGCCCCCGTGCGCCGAAACGACCTGGTGGGCGATGAAGAGGCCGAGCCCCAGCCCACTGAAGTTACGGCCGGACACGGCCCGCATGAACCGGTCGAAGACGTGGGGCAGTGCTTCCGGCGCGATGCCGATGCCCTCGTCGCGAACGCTCAGCAGCGCCATGCCGCCTTCCGCGCGCAGGCTGACGTGAATCGGCTTGCCCCCTCCGTACTTGAGCGCGTTGGAGAGGAGGTTGGTCATTACCTGTTCCACCCGGCGTGTGTCCCATTCGCCCTGCACGGGCGCCGGCGCGTCCAGTTCCACGGTGCTTCCGAGCTGGCTGGCTTGTGGCAGGTAGCGGGCGACGACCTCTCGAAGCAGCGCCGTGAGGTCCGCGGGCACGCGCTCCAGGGTCAGCTGGCCCACGCTGATGCGTGACACGTCAAGCAGGTCGTCCACCAGCTCCACCAGCTTGCGCACCTGGCGGACGGCGACGTCGAGGTCGCGCCCCACGCGCTCGCTCGGCAGCATGCCTCCCGGGGCGCTGTCGACGGCGCGGCGCATGGCCGTCAGCTTCAGTTGCAGCGGGGTGAGCGGGGTGCGCAGCTCGTGGGACGCCACGGACAGGAAGTCGTCACGGATGCGAAGGGCCTCCCGTAGGCGCTCCATCTCCCGCTGCTCCTGGGCCTGGTAGCGGGCGGTGAAGTCGCGCGTCACCTTGCCGAAGCCACGCAGTTGCCCGGTCTCGTCATACAGCGCGGTGATGACGACGTTGGCCCAGAAGCGGCTGCCGTCCTTGCGGACGCGCCAGCCGTCCTCCTCGAAGCGGCCCTCACGCGTCGCCACGTCGAGCCCGTACCTCGGCCGGTTCCGCGCCACGGCTTCGGGCGGATAGAAGCGGCTGAAGTGCTGCCCCAGAATCTCGTCCGCGCGGTAGCCCTTGATGCGTTCGGCGCCCGGGTTCCAGCTTGCTACGTACCCGTCCAGGTCGAGCGTCAGGATGGCATGGTCGGTGACGCTCTCAATCAACAGCCGGAGCTGGTCCGCGGTGTCTTGCTTGGATTCGCCTTGCCCGGAATATGTGATGCGCCTGGTACTTCCGGGGCAGCCGTTGGTGTCTTCCATGAGCCTCCTACTCTGACTTGCTGGTATGAGAACACGCCCCCCTCCGTCACGGGGAATCGCGCGATGTGGCCATCAGCCATCGGACACTCCGGCCGGCGCACAGGCGGGCGGCCAGCCGGTGCCAGTCCCCGACGCGGTGTGCAGGAGCCCCTCCAACTTGTCGAGGAAGGGGTCGTCACGAAGGTCGACGCGGACCCATGCGGGAGCTAACATGCCGCGCCGAATGTCCATGCAGGGTGGCGCCGGTGACGATCCCGATCGGGGGCGGCGCATCGGGAAATACGAAATCCTCACGCGCCTCTCCATGGGAGGGATGGCGGAGCTGTTCCTGGCCTACACCTCGGGGCCTGGGGGATTTCGCAAGTTCGTCGCGGTGAAGCAGATTCTCCCGGACATCAAGAAGGACGAGCAATTCGTCCAGATGTTCCTGGACGAGGCACGTATCACCGCGGCCTTCTCGCACGCGAACATCGGTCAGGTGTTCGACCTGGGCGAGGAGGGCGGCGAGCTGTACCTCGCCATGGAGTTCCTGCCCGGGCAGAACCTGGAGCAGGTGGTGAAGGCCTCCACGCGCCAGGGCTACCCGTTGCCGCTCGGCTTCGTCGGGCGGGTGATTCGCGATACCTGCCTGGGCCTGCACTACGCGCACCACTTCACGGACCCGTCGGGCCGGCCCGCGGTGGTGGTGCACCGCGACGTGTCTCCGAAGAACGTGATGCTCACCTACGACGGCGTCGTGAAGGTGATCGACTTCGGCATCGCCAAGGCGCGCGGGCGGTTGGGGCGCACCCAGGTGGGGACGGTGAAGGGGACCAGTGGCTACATGTCCCCGGAGCAGGTCCGAGGCGTGGCCACCCTGGATGGCCGCAGTGACTTGTTCTCCGTGGGCGTCATGCTGCACGAGCTGCTGAGTGGCCAGCGGTTGTTCAGCGGGCCGCACGAAGCGGCGGTGATGATGCAGATTGTGGAGGCCGACGTGCCTCCGCTGCGCGGCATCAACCCGGATGTCCCCGAAGCCTTGGAAGCCGTGGTGACGCGAGCGCTGTCCCGGGACGTGTCCCAGCGCTTCACCAACTGCCGGGAGATGGCGCGCGCCATTGAAGCGGCGCTCGGCTCGGAGATCTTCGACGAGGACGGCATGACCGCCGTCATGGGCGACCTCTTCGCCGACAAGCGCCAGAAGACGCGCACGCTGTTGGAGCTGGCCAGTCGCGCGGAGGATGCCCGCGTCAGCGAGGCGGCGGGTGCCCTCCAGCAGGAGGACAGCGCGGACTCCGCCCCCACGTCGCAGATGCCGGCCCCGCGCGCCCGGCCTGGTTCGCCCTCGGCCCCACATTCGAGCGCGCCCAAGCCCGTGCCCCAACGCCGTCCGGCGGAGGGCGGCGTGGCTTCGCGTGGCCCCTCAGGCGCCGGCAACGGGAGCGCGCCCAAGCCCGCCCCTCAGCGCCGGACCAGTGAGGTGGCTCCTCCGGTTTCGCGTACACCGCGCGGAGGTCAGGACAGCGCGCCGGCCGCGCGTACACCTCGGCCGCGGCCCACTGCCCGGCAGGAGGCCCCGGCCGAGCCCGAAGCCCTCGACGAGCCGAGCGACCTCCAGACGCAGCGCTTCCGTTCCCGGCCCCAGCGGCCCGGCGCGGACGGTGCTCGGGCCTCCGGACGGTCGGCGCGCCCCGATACGTCCCGGGCCTCGGACACGCCGGTGGAGACGCCCGCCGCCCGTCCGCCGTCGCGCTGGGCCAGCCGGCTGTTCCTGCTCCTTCTGCTGGGGGGCCTCGGTTGGGCTGCGACGCTGCCTGCCGTGCGTGCGCAGCTCCTGCCGGGCTTCGAAGCCGCCAAGGCGTGGGTGAGCGCGGAGTTGAATCCGCCGCCGGCGGAGGACCCCGCGAACCAGCCCTGGCCACCACAGCAGGCGGGCCCGCCGCCGGGCTTCCGTCGGGCCGAGCCTTCCCAGGCTGTCGCCGAGGCCGAGCAGGCCGCTGGTGACGAAGGCTCGGACGAAGAGGCGGTGGAAGGCGCGCCGGAAGCCAAGGCTCCGACGAAGGCCCCGCCCGGGCGGAAGGCAAAGGAAGGCGCCTCTTCGCCGGCACGCCGGGCGGCCGCCCCGAAGGCCGAGGCCGAACCTGCCAGTGCCAAGGCCGCGTCGCCCGCGCAGACCAGCCCACCTCCGCGTGAGCCAGCGCCCAGCGTGGCGGCTGCCCCGCCGGCCGCCGAGCCCGTCACCACGGTGACGCAGGACCCCGAGGGAATGGCGGAGGTGCTGGATACCAGCACTGCGAAGGGGGCCGCGAAGGCGGGCCTGGGGTGGATGACCCTCTACACGGTGCCGCGGGCGGCCGTGTTCGACGGCGCCACGGAGCTGGGCACCACGCCCCTGAAGAAATTCCCGCTGCCCGTGGGGGTCTACCGCCTGCGCGTGGTGGACCCGACGGGGGTGGAGTCGGTGAGCCGGCTCCTGTCGGCCCCCATCAAGCCGGGCGAGGAGACGAAGATTCAAATCCGGCTGGCGGATCTCCCACCGTACAAGGAGTGAGCGCCGTCCTTGACGCTCCGGACCCCCGTCACTAGGGTCCGCGCGCTATGTATTTTCAGGACCTTATCTTCACGCTCCAGAAGCACTGGGCCGACCAGGGGTGCATCAACACGCAGCCCTACGATGTCGAGGTCGGCGCGGGCACGATGGCCCCGTATACCTTCCTGCGTGCCCTGGGCCCGGAACCCTGGAACGTGGCGTATGTGCAGCCCTCGCGGCGTCCCGCGGACGGCCGGTTCGGAGAGAATCCCAACCGCCTGTTCCAGCACCACCAGCTCCAGGTCGTCCTCAAGCCGGCGCCGAAGAACGTCCAGGAGCTGTACCTGGAGTCGCTGCGGAAGATTGGCATCGACCCGTTGGAGCACGACATCCGGTTCGTCGAGGACGACTGGGAGTCGCCCACGCTCGGCGCCTGGGGCCTGGGCTGGGAAGTGTGGTGTGACGGAATGGAGGTGACGCAGTTCACCTACTTCCAGCAGTGCGGCGGCTTCGACTGCAAGCCCGTCTCCGCGGAGCTCACCTACGGGTTGGAGCGCATCTGCATGTTCCTGCAGAACGTGGAGAACGTCTTCGACATCGAGTGGGTCAAGGGCGTGAAGTACCGCGAGGTGTTCCACCCCAACGAGGTGGAGATGAGCAAGTACGCGCTCCAGGAGTCGGACGCGCAGATGCTCTTCGCGCTCTTCGACGCGTACGAGAAGGAGTGCAAGCGCCTCATCGAGCGCCAGTTGCCGCTGCCCGCGTACGACTTCGCGCTGAAGTGCTCGCACGCGTTCAACCTGCTGGACGCGCGCGGCGCCATCTCCGTCACGGAGCGCGCCAACTTCATCAAGCGCGTGCGCGACAACGCCAGGCTGTGCGCGGAGGGCTACCTCCAGATGCGTGAGCGGCTGGGCTACCCGCTGCTCAAGTCGCCGTGGACGGTGGGTGAGCAGCCCCCGGTGCTGGAGGGCAAGCCGGCCAGCGACTACTGGAAGACGGTCGTCCTCAACAAGCCCGTGGAGAAGAAGCAGAAGGCGGAGGTGGCCCATGGCGCGTGACCTGCTCCTGGAAGTGGGCGCGGAAGAGATTCCGGCGTCCTTCATCGGCCCCGCGCTGGACGACCTGAAGCGCGTCATCACCGAGCGCATGGCGGACGCTCGCCTGAAGCACGGCGAGGTGCGGACCTTCGGCACGCCGCGGCGGCTCGCGGTGTGGGTGAAGGACGTGGCGGACGCGGGCGAGGACATCATCAAGGAGGTGCTTGGCCCCAGCGCCAAGGCGGCCTTCGACGCGCAGGGCAAGCCCACCAAGGCGGCGGAGAAGTTCGCCGAGAGCCTCAAGCTCGCGGTGGACCAACTGGGCCGCGCCACCACCGCCAAGGGCGAGTACCTGTCCGCGCGCGTGGAGGAGAAGGGCCGCCCGGCGGCGGACATCCTGAAGGACACGCTGCACGCGGCGGTGCACGGCATCAACTTCCGCAAGTCCATGCGCTGGGGTGACGTGGACACGTCCTTCGCGCGCCCGGTGCAGTGGCTGGTGGCGCTGCTGGGGAGCGATGTGTTGCCCGTGGTGTTCGGTGACGTGACGAGCGGCCGGACCACGCGGGGGCACCGCTTCCTGTCGCCCGCCGCCATCGAGCTGAAGGCCCCGGCGGAGTATGAGGTGGCGCTGGAGAAGGCGCACGTGGTGGCGGACATCACGAAGCGCCGCGCGCAGCTGGTGGAGAAGGTGAGGGCGGCCGCGAGCAAGGCCGGCGCCCAACTGCTGGAGGACGAGTCGCTGGTGGACCAGGTGACGAACCTGGTCGAGCTGCCCAGCCCGGTGGTGGGCACCTTCGAGGAGCGCCACCTGGACCTGCCCCCAGAGGTGCTGGTGCAGGAGATGAAGAGCCACCAGCGCTACTTCTCGCTGGTGGACAGCGAGGGCAAGCTGCAGCCGAAGTTCATCGCCGTGTCCAACACGCCGGTGCGCGACGAGCAGCTCAGCCTGCGCGGCTACCAGCGCGTGCTGCGCGCGCGACTGGCGGACGGCCGCTTCTTCTTCGACGAGGACCGGAAGACGCCGCTCATCGACCGCGTGGAGAAGCTGGGCCGCGTGGTGTGGCAGGGGCAGCTGGGGAGCTACCTGGAGAAGGTGGAGCGCTTCCGCACGCTGGCGGTGTGGCTGGGCCAGCAGGCGGGGCGGGTAGGGGAGGCGGCCACCATTGAGCGCGCCGCCACCCTGGCCAAGGCCGACCTCGTCACCGGCATGGTGGGCGAGTTCCCCGAGCTCCAGGGCATCATGGGCCGGGAGTACGCCCGCGCGGGCGGTGAGCCGGACGCCGTGGCCCTGGCCATCGCGGAGCACTACCTGCCGCGTGGCGCCGAGGACGCGCTGCCCACGCAGGACCCGGGCGCGCTCATCGGCATCGCGGACAGGCTGGACTCGCTGTGCGGCATCTTCGCCATCGGCAAGGCGCCTACGGGGGCGGCGGACCCGTTCGCCCTGCGGCGCGCGTGCATCGCCATCATCCGGCTGGTGCTGGGGCGGGGCTACCGCTTCAGCCTGTCGGCCGCGGTGGACGAGTCGCTCCGGTTGCTGGCTCCGAAGATTGCCAACGCCAAGCGCAAGGCCGGCGAGCCCGCGCCGCGTGAGCAGGTGCTGGAGTTCTTCCGCGGCCGCCTCAAGGCGCTGTGGGGTGAGCAGCACCGCACGGACGTCGTGGAGGCGGTGCTGTCCGCCGGCTTCGACGACCTGGTGGCCGCGCAGAAGCGCCTGGAGGCCCTGAGCCTCATCGTGGGCCGGGCGGACTTCCAGCCCCTGGCCGTGGCCTTCAAGCGCGTGGTCAACATCGTGGAGAAGCAGGGCCGCGACGTGCAGGGAGGGGAGACCAACCCCCAGAAGCTGGTGGACGAGCCGGAGCGGAACCTCCACACCGCCTTCACCCAGGCCCGGAGCACGGTGTCGGGGTTGGTGCGCGCGGATGACTTCTCCGGTGCTCTCCGGGAAATCACGGGTCTGAAGCCCGCCGTGGACACCTTCTTCGACAAGGTGATGGTCATGGCCGAGGACAAGGCCCTGAGGGAAAACCGCATCCGCCTGCTCGTGGAGATTGGCGCCCTGTTCAACCAGGTGGCCGACTTCTCGAAGATTCAGGCTGAAACGGCCGCCGCGGCCTGATGCGTGGCCTGCCTGCCCTCCGGGGAATGAAGCACCCCGGGGGGCACGGCTGCGTCGGGAGCAAGGCGCATGGGAATGGCCCGCCGCGTTTCCGGTTGCCCGGGGGGAGACCCCTTCCTAGACTCCGCCCCCCTCCGATGCGCGCCTACCTTCTTACCTCCGCGCTGCTCCTCGTGTCCTGCAACGTCGGCACCGAGAGCAAGCCCCCTCCGTCCACCCGGCTCGTGTACCCGAGCGGTCTTGCCTTCTGGCGCCCCGAAGCGGGTCCGTCCACCAACGGATACCTCTACGTGGCGAGCGCCAACTTCGACAAGTGCTACGACTCGGGTTCGGTCGTCGCGCTGGATCTGGACGCCGTGGGGGTGCGGCCCTTCGGCACGGACTTCGACCCCGGGGAGTCGCTGCCCAACGACGTCACGTCGCTGGGCATCGGCGCCCAGTCCTACGTGCAGATTCAGAGCTTCGCCGGGGAGATGGCCATGTGGAGCCCTCCGGGGCGGCCACCGCGGCTGTTCGTCCCGGCGCGGGCCGAGGGCAGCCTGCTTCACGCCATCGACGTGGGCGATGACGGCCTCAGCCTGAGCTGCGTGCAGGGCGGCGAGCGCGACTGCCGCGTCAATGCGCTGTCGCTGCTGGATGTCCCAGGCGCCTCCAACGGATTGCCTTCGGCTCCGGGGCCGCTGGGTGTCAGCGTCGCCGGCAACGGTGAGGACGCTCGCGTCTGGGTGACGCACACGGAGCTGGCCGGGCCGCCGACGACCTTTACCGAAGCGGACCTGGGGGGCTACGTGCTCCACCTCCCCGCGGCGAACCCCACGCGCGACGCGCTGAACACCAGCGAATTCGTGGCGCTGGGGACCAATGACCGGCTCTCCGGCGTCGCGCACGCGACGGCCATTGGCAGCCGGTATGTGTATGTCTCGGGGCGCAACTCTTCCTCCGCGCAGTTGGGGGCGCTGCCGGCGCGCTTCATCCTGCGGCTGGTGGACCGGACCGTCGCGGGCCGCGTGCTGGAGACCGACCTGGAGCTGTCGTACTCGGTGCGTGAGGCGCGCGGCGTGGCGGTGGTTCCCTCGGCCACGCGCGTGCCCGACCCGGCGTCGCCCGAGCTCACCATCGTGGACGAGCGCGTCTACCTGCTGGCGCGCGGTCCGGACACGTTGCTCATCCTGGACGTCCTGAACGCGGCGGGCACGGCGCCTGACGCGGGGACGGCCCCCAGCGTGCGCATCGTGTCGGCGCTGCCGGTGCCCGCGGGCGCCAGCGAGTTGGAGGTCATTCCTCGCGGCCCGGGTCGCGGCAATCTGGTGGCGGTGACGGGCAGCGGCGACGAAGCCGTGGCCATCTTCGACGAAGAAGTGGGGCAGCTCGTCGCCCAGGTGCAGGTGGGCGACAACGACCCGAACCAGCCCAGCCAGCCCTTTGGCCTGGCCGCGGACGTCCGCGGCAACAGCGCTCGCATCTTCACCAGCACCTTTGGCGACGGCCGCGTGGCCATCATCGACATTCCCGACCTCGACCGGCCGCAGAACGCCCGGTTGGTGGCGCGGCTCGGCGCCCGGCAGGGAAGAGACCCGCGCCAGGGCACCAGCCTGTGCCAGGAGACCTCACCGTGAAGCGCGGTACCCTTGCTCTGCTCCTCGCGAGCGCCGGCCTGTCCGGCAGTTGCTCCTCCACCAACGTGACGACGGGCTTCGCTGGCCTGTCCGGCACCTTCGACGTGACGCTGGCCAACAACCTCGTCTTCGTCACGTCGTCGGACCGGGACGAACTGCGCGTGCTCGACCTGGAATCGAACCCCCGCACTTTCGTCCCCGCGCCCAACCCGCTGGAGGCGCTGTCCATCCCCGTGCTGGACCGGCCGGACGCGCTCACGCGCGACGTGGCGTACAACGCGGAAGGCAACGACGTCCCGGGGCCGTACATCTACGCGCGCAGCTCGGGCTCGTCGGAGGTTTCGGTGGTGGCGTCCGCGCGCGACCAGCTCCGGCAGGTCGCCCGGCTCCAGGCGCCGAGCATCGTCACGGCCTTCGCGGCGCGCTCGCCCGCCGAGGGCAGCGGCGGACCCAGCACGCTGTACTACGCCATCCAGGACCCCGACGGCATCTTCGGCGCGGACACCGGTGGCGCCCGGGTGATGCGGCAGGAGATTCCGGGGCCAGACGCACTGCAGGCCGCGGAGCCCGCGCCGATTCCCGAACCGGTGACGGTGTTCTGCCTCCAGCCCGGTGAGTCCATCCTGTCCATGACGATGCTGGCGGGCCAGGGCCAGTTCGCGGTGGCCACACGGCAGGCGTCGGGCCGGTCGGGCCGCACGCTGCTCGTCACCGATTCAGGGCCGGTCGCGGACTGCCTTCAGCCTTCCGCGCCCACCGTGGATTTGTCCGAGGGCTTCGGCAACGTGCCGGTGCGGCTCCTGGTGAGTCACCCCCGGATCTCCATCCCCAACGTCGAGGCCATCAACGCGGGGCGCTACATCTTCGGCGTCCGTGACGAGGCCTCTTGCTCCGCCGCGCGCGAGTGCTCCGGAGTGCTCGCGGTGGACACCGAGTCATCCCCCCCCGGCCAGACGGCGCGGGACCTCAGCGGTGCGCCGATGCTGCCCATCTTCCCCGCGGGCGGCTTGCCGACGGGACTGGCCCTGATTCCGGACGCGCCGCTTCGCATCGTGCTCGACGATGGCTCGACGCCCCCTCTCACGGTGCCGCTCCTGGGCATCATGCCGTCCTCCAACGGCTACATCTCGTTGTTCTCCGCGAGCGACCTCCGCCAGTTCGACCTGTCGGGGGCGAGCGCACGCTCCACGGTGGCGCTGCTGGATAGCAACGAGTTGCCGCTCGTCATCGAGACGACGGACCTGGTGACGGTGACCCAGGACCAGACGCTCCAGTCGACGGTGCTCTACGAGGGCTCCGTTCCGAACGGCTTCTACCGGATCATCTACCAGGGCGCGTTGCCAGGGCTGAGCGGCCTGCCTCGGGAGCCCTCCACCCCGCGGCTCTTCGAGGCCGAGGCCACCGCGGCCGCTTCGGCGCGGGCCGGGGACATCATCGTCCTGGAGGGCACGGATGTCGTGTGCGCCGTTGACCTGCCCATCGCGTCGGTGGAGCCTGTGGCGGGGACCACCCGGGTGCGGTTCGCCATCGCGGACTCGCAGGAGATTCCGGCGGACTGCGCCAGCCTGACGCGCTTCACCGTCCGTGCGGGTGGAGACCAGCCCTTCGTCCTCTTCGACGAGGCGGGCACCTTCCTGTCCCGCGATGTGACGGGGGGCTCGAGCTACAGCATCCCCACGGAGTACTTCTTCCACCCCGACACCTTCTACTTCGACGACGACTCCAACCCTCAGACGCCGCCGGTGCCGAACCTGTCCAAGTTCCCGCAGCCGCCGCCGCCGCTGCGCATCCGCGTGGCGGCCGTGGGCCGCGAGGTGCGTCGGGGAGACCGCTACGCGGTGACGGTGATTTCCGGCATCCGCAACTACATCTTCACGCCGGACGTCAGGGCGGGGACGGAGCTGGCCTTCTACACGCTGCCTGGGCCCGTGGTGGCCGCCCAGGACCGCAGCGCGATGTTCGCCTACATCGCCTACCCGTCGGCGGATGGCATTCTCCAGGTCGGCTTTAAGGGGCTCACCGACAACCGGGCGCAGTCATTGGCACTGGTTCCCTTCGAGTAACTGGGCGGGAGTGGAGGCCTCTGCTATCGTCCGGGGCTTCCTGGTTCACGCGAGTCAAGACCGATGATCGATCAGAACTCCCGTCCTGCCCGCAAGGTAGGCATCGCCGACCACCTGTGGGAGGCGTTCGAAGACATGGCCCAGCAGATGGGCTCGGATCGCGATGCCCTGATCAACCAGGCGCTCTTCATGTTCGCGCGCCTGAACGGCTTCCTCGAGGTGAAGTCCCGCTCCGAGGCCGCCGTGGCACCCGTGGCCGCCGCGCCGGTGAAGCCCGTGCAGGCCGCTGCCGCCGCGCCGCCGCGTCCGTCCGCGCCGCCGGTGTTGGCGCCCGCGCCTCGGCCAGAGACCACGCCCGCGCCCGCCCGTCCTCCCGTGCGCGCCACGCCGGAAGATCGGGCCTCCGCCAATGGCCTGGACAATGACCCGGTGCGCCGCGAGGTGGCCGAGCGCGTCCTGGAGACCGCCGCGGAGCTGGAGCGCCTCATCAAGGGCAAGAACAGCGAGCCGCCCCCTCCCGCCGACGACATGGTGGAGGAGGACGAGGAGCCGCTGCCCGAGGCCGAGGATCCGGGCCTCATGAACGAGGAGCCGCCCCCCGATGAGGCCGAGGAAGAGCCCGCCGACGACCTCGCCGAGGAGGAGGAGGTCGGCGCGCTGTACCTGGTGACCGAGTCCGGTGATCAGGAGCAGATCGTCAAGGACCGCTTCGTCATCGGCCGCGGCAAGCACTGCGACTTCGTCATCAACTCCGGCAAGGTCTCCCGTGAGCACGCGGTCATCGTCCACGAGGGCGATGACTGGATCATCGAAGACCTGGGCTCGTCCAACGGCACCTGGTTCAACAAGCAGCGCATCAAGCGCCGCAAGGTCGAGGACGGGGACGAGTATTTCATCTGCAGCGAGAAAATCCGTCTCCTGGTCCGATAATGAGGTGACCCAGGCCCCGTCCCGCGGGGCTTCTGGTTGTTCGCCAATTGACGGGCTCCAGGCGTCCCTGGTTTGATAACGGACGCCTGCCGCGAAGAGGACAGGCGATGATGACGCCTGTTCAAATCGCGTTGTGGACGGTTCTTGGAGTGGCCCTCGTGATCTCCGTGGTGACGGATGTGCTTCGCCGCGAGATCCTCGACGCGGTCACCTACCCGCTGATGGCGGTGGGCCTGGGCGTGCGCCTGGCCACCGAAGGGGTGGGGGACCTGGAGCATGGGCTCATCAGTGGTGTGGTATCGGGGGTAGGGCTCGCGTTGATGCTGCTGCCAGCGGCGCTTCGCGGGCGGATGGGGTGGGGCGACGTGAAGTTGATGGGCGGGGTCGGAGCCGTGCTGGGCTTCCCGGCGGTGCTCGCGGCCGCGGCCTTCATCTCACTGGTGGGCGCGCTTCAAGCGGTGGTGACACTGCTCTGGCAGGGCGCGGTTTGGGACACGCTGGCGGCAGTGGTGCGCCGGTGGGCGGTGTGGGTGCGTTTGGCCAGCGCGGACGCGCAGCCGGCGCCCCAGCGCCACATTCCCTATGGAGTGGCCATCGCGCTCGGCACCGTCTGGGCGCTGTGGTGGCAGCACGGAACGTTGGGTTAGCTCGGACTTCTGGAAGAGAAGAGGGGACACGGACGATGTTCACACGCATCACGCATGCCGCGGCGCTAGGCGCCCTCATCGCACTGGTGGCGGGCGGCAGCGCCCTGGCGCAGGATGGCACCACCGTCAGCCTCGGCGTGGGTTCCCAGAAGGTGATCACCATCCCTGGTCTCAGCCGCGTGGCGCTCGGTGATCCGAGCGTCGCCGAGGTGAAGACGCTCGGCTCCGGCCAGCTGCTCATCACCGGTCAGGCTGAAGGCAAGACGACGCTGCTCGTCTGGAAGTCCTCGGGCCAGCGCGTCAGCTACCTGGTGGCGGTTCGCAAGCAGGACCCCAACGAGGTCATCTCCGAAATCAAGCGCCTGCTGGGTGAGATTGAAGGCGTCTCCGTCCGCATGGTGGGTGATCGCATCTACCTGGACGGTCAGGCCTACACCACGCAGGACGCCGACCGCATCGAGCAGGTGGTGGGCCTCTACCCGAACGTGAAGTCGTTCGTGAAGATTGCCCCCAACGCCAAGAAGCTGGTGGCCCAGAACCTCAACGCGGCCTTCCAGAAGGCGGGCCTGAAGAACGTCCAGGCCAACGTGGTGGGCGCCACCATCTTCCTGGAGGGCTCCGTGGAGAGCCAGCAGGACCTCCAGAAGGCGGAGCTCATCACCAAGGCCATCGGTGAGAAGGTGGAGAACCTCCTCGTCGTCGGCATCAAGCGGATGATCCTCTCCGAGGTCCAGTTCGTCGAAATCCGCCGCAACAGCCGCGACCGCTACGGCATCCGCTACCCGACGGACATCACGGGTACGGCGACGGCCATCGCCAGCATCTCCCAGGAGCTCTTCCCGGGCACCTTCGGCTCGGGCGTGTCCACGCTCACGCTCAACGCGAACTCGGACTTCTCCTTCGGCTTCCAGGGCAACGACGGTTACGGCCGTCTGCTCGCGCAGCCCAAGCTGGTGTGCGCCAGCGGTGAGAAGGCGGAGTTCCTCGCCGGTGGCGAGGTTCCCATCCCGCTCATCACGAACAACCAGTTCACGGTGGAGTTCAAGAAGTACGGCGTCATCCTGAACCTGCGCCCCACCGCGGACCGCAACGGCAACATCCAGACGGAGATCGAGGCGGAGGCCTCCGAAATCGACACCTCCGTGGCGGTGTCCTTCGGTGGTTCGTCCTCCATCCCCGGCTTCCGGACCCGCAAGGTGAAGACGAACGTCACCGTGCGCCATGGTGAGACCATCGTCCTGTCCGGCGTGTTCAGCCACGACGAGCAGAAGTCCGTGTCGAAGCTCCCCGGCCTCGGTCACATCCCGATCATCGGTGAGCTCTTCAAGAGCCGCGGTTTCGACTCCACCAAGCGCGAGCTGGTCATCTTCGTCACCCCGCGCATCGTCAACCCGGACTCCGACAAGGTCCGCACCATCATCGAGGACGTGAAGAGCCGCTACAAGCAGGCCCGGTCCGAGGTGAACTTCAACATCTTCGACTGAGGCGGGCGCCCCGGGCGCTGTTTCAGACGGGCCTTCCGGGCCCACGGCACGGGCCGGCTTCTTCCCTTCCGGGGGCGGTTGCCGGCCCGTCGCCTTGCGGGCAAGCATTCAACCCGGTTCTCACGCTTTGAGGACGAAGGGGGGCTTGCTAGCATCCGTCCCCATGTTTCTCATCACCCTCGCGGAAAAGGGCGGCGGGACCGAGCAGCGCGAGTATCACAAGAATGAAGTCACCATCGGCCGTCTGCCGGGCAATGACATCATCCTCGCGAAGGGCAACGTCTCCAAGTACCACTCGCGAATCGTTGCCAAGGACGGGAAGTTCATCATCGTGGACATGAAGTCCACGAATGGCACGTTCGTGAACGGCAAGAAGATTGCCGCGCCCCAGGTTCTCAAGCCGACCGACCAGGTCTACATCGGCGACTACATCCTCAACGTCGAGGCGCTCGAGGACGAGGGCCCGGTGATGACCCGCGCGGGTCAGGCCGAAGAGGAGTACTACGACGAGCAGGGCGAGGAGCCCTACGAGGACGAGGAAGGGGCTTACGAAGACGAAGAGCCCTACGAGGAGGAGGAAGAAGAAGCGCCGCCTCCCGCGCCCGCTCCCAAAGGCATGCCGGCGTCGCTGGCGTCCGCCCTGGCGAAGAACAAGCGCAAGGTGGATCCGCGTCAGGAGCGCTACACCCGGCTCCAGAAGGAAATCCATGACCGGCTCATCGAGTACCTCGATCTGCGCCGCATGGACATGGACCGGCTCGGCGACGACGAGCTGTGGCGCCGCACCGAGAAGGCCATCCGCGACATCATCGACCAGATGGAAGCGGACGGAGAGCTTCCGGAGGACGTGGACCGCGAGGAGCTGCTCACTGACGTCATCAACGAGGCGCTGGGGCTCGGGCCCCTCGAGGCGTTCCTCGCGTCGGATGACATCAGCGAGATCATGGTGAACCACGCCAACCAGATCTACATCGAGCGCAAGGGCAAGCTGACCCTGTCGGAGAAGACGTTCTCCTCCAACCAGGCGGTGCTCGGCGTCATCGAGCGCATCGTGGCGCCCATCGGCCGCCGCATCGACGAGTCCAGCCCGCTGGTGGACGCGCGCCTCAAGGACGGCAGCCGCGTCAACGCCATCATCCCTCCGCTGGCGCTGAAGGGTCCCTGCATCACCATCCGCAAGTTCAAGAAGGACTCGCTGAAGATCGCGGACCTCATCAAGTACAAGACCGTCACGGCGCAGATGGCCGAGTTCCTGGAGATGTGCGTCAAGGCCCGGCGCAACATCGTCATCTCCGGCGGCACCGGCTCCGGGAAGACGACGACGCTGAACATCATCAGCTCCTTCATCCCGGAGGGTGAGCGCATCATCACCGTGGAGGACGCCGCCGAGCTGCAGCTGCCGCAGGACCACTGGGTGCAGCTGGAGAGCCGGCCGCCCAACCTGGAAGGCAAGGGCGCCATCACCATCCGCGAGCTGGTGAAGAACTGCCTGCGCATGCGGCCCGACCGCATCGTCGTGGGTGAGTGCCGCTCCGGTGAGACGCTGGACATGCTCCAGGCCATGAACACCGGCCACGACGGTTCGCTCACCACGCTCCATGCGAATACGCCGCGAGACGCCATTGCCCGCTTGGAGACGATGGTGCTCATGTCCGGCATGGACCTGCCGGTGAAGGCCATCCGTGAGCAGATCGCCAGCGCGGTGCACATGATCGTGCAGCAGACGCGCTTCTCCGACGGCACGCGGAAGATCTGCTACATCACCGAGGTGTCCGGCATGGAGGTCGACATCGTGACCCTCCAGGACATCTTCTATTTCAAGCAGGATGGCTTCACGGAGGACCACAAGGTCCGTGGCCGCTACGTCGCCTCCGGCTTCGTGCCGAAGTTCTACGACGAGCTGCAGCGTAAGGGCATCCCCGTCAACATGAGCATCTTCCGCGAGGACTGACGCGCCCATGGCCACCCTGGTCGTCCGTCACCCTGACGGCACTGAGAACGAATTCGCCATCACGGGCGAGCTGAAGATTGGCCGCCAGCAAGGCAGTGACATCCTCATCACCGAAGGGGGCGTGTCGCGGACGCACGCGCGCGTCTTCGACGAAGGCGGCACCGTCTTCATCGAGGACGTGGGCAGCGCCAACGGCACGTTCGTCGACGGCCAGCGCATCATGGAGCCCACGGCCCTGACGCCGCAGTCGGAGGTCCTCCTCGGGGACTACGTGCTGCGTCTCAAGGCGGCCGCGGTGCGGGGTTCTGGGGCCCGGCGCGCGGCGGCCAGGCCCCCGGCGGGGGGCGATGAGCCCATGCCGGTGGGCGACGAGGGCGGCGGTGTACGCGCCACCCGGGCCATGCCGAGCATCAAGAAGGGCTCCGGCGCGGCGAAGGGCGAGCCCGGCGCGGCGCTGGCGAAGCGGCCCGCGCGTCCGGCACGTCCCGCCCCCGGTGGCGGCGCACGTCCGGCGCCGGCGGGTGGCCCGGTGCTTCGCGGCATGGTCGGTCCCTGGGCCGGCCAGACGTATCCGCTCAAGGGCAAGGTGCTCGTGGGGCGGCAGCCGCCCGCCGGCATCATGCTGGATGACGACTCCGTGAGCCGCCGCCACGCGGAGTTGGAAGCGACCAGCGCGGGCGTGACGGTGCGGGACCTAGGCAGCGCCAACGGGACGCTGCTCAACGGCGAGCCGTTGGACCAGACGCCGGTCCCGCTCGAGCCGGGGGATCAGCTCCAGTTCGGCGTGGTGGAGATGACCTTCGAGCCCGAGCCGTCCGCGGTGCCCGTGCGCCGGGGCGCGGCGGGCGCGGCGCGTGGGGGCTCGGACGAGGATCCCGCCGCCAAGCGCAAGAAGCTCATCATGGTGGCGGCCGGGCTGGTGGGCGTGCTGCTGATGGTGGGGATGGTGTCCTCCATCCTGAACCCCAAGCCGGTGGACGTTCAGGGCCCGGGTGGGGCCGCGCAGATGGATCCGACGCAGAAGATCCAGGAGCTGCTGAGCGAGTGCCGCTCCTACGCCTCCAGCGAGCTGGGCGCCCCCAACTGGGAGAAGGCCCACGAGGTCTGCACCCAGGCGTTGGACCTGGACCCCATCCACCCGGAGGCGAACACGCTCATCCGGCGCATCAAGCTGGAGAAGGAGTCCTTCGAGTACTACTCGCAGGGCGAGCGGCTCCTGCAGCGCCTCAAGCCGGAAGAGGCCCTGGAGTCGTTCCGGAAGATCCAGAAGGAGAGCGAGTACTTCCGCCGCGCCCGTGCCAAGGCGCGCGAGGCCGCCGAGGCGGTGACGAAGCGCGCACAGGAGGACTGCAAGCTGTACCTGCGTGACTCGCAGTGGAGCGCCGCCGTGTCACGCTGCGAGGTGTACATGGCGGTGTGGTGCCAGTCGAAGCCGCGCGAGGACCTGCAGCCGCCCCTGGGCTTCACGCTGAAGCTGGAGGGCCGCCTGCGCCGCGACGAGTGGCGGCCGAAGGATCCGATGTTCGTGAAGTTCCTCATCGCGCGGCAGAAGATGGACGCCAACGCGGCGCCGTGGGAGTGCCCGGTGGCGGAGGTGCTGGCCGGTGACGAGCGGGTCGTGGACCCGCGCACCTTCGTCATGGAGGCGGCGAAGAAGCGCTTCCCCAACAAGCTGATGCAGGCCGCGCTCCTGGACTACTGGGGTGGCCGTGGCAGCGAGGCGCTGGCCACCATGCAGAAGCTGCGCGCCAACTACGAGGCCGCGCAGTACCACGCCGAGGCGGACGAGCTGATGAAGATCATGTCCACCGTGGATCAGCTCTTCAAGGTGGGCCAGAGCTACTTGGCCGCAGAGGATCCGGAGAAGGCCGCGGAGCCCTTCCGCGAGGCGCTGGCCACGGACAAGGCGGTGATGCTGGAGCTGGCGGAGTCCAAGCCGTCCTTCTACCGGCGCAACATCCTCCAGGACATCGCGGAGAAGTCGTACCAGCGCGGCAAGCACTGGGCCGACCGCGAGGACCGCCGCCGCGCCTGCCGCGTGTGGAAGCTGGGGTTCAGCTTCTACGCGGGCAATCCGAACCTGAACAAGGCGGCGGCCTTCTGCTCCTCGAGGGCCTTGGAGGCCTTCCGTGCGGCGTCTGGCTGCGGCGACATGGCGGTGGCGCTGGACTACGCCGTCAAGGGCGACGGTGTGGAGGAGATGGTCGTCGCGAAGCAGGCGGAGCTGGGCTGCAAGTAGCACGCGTCGTGGACAGGGCCGGGCGGGCGCGCTAGGCACGGGGGCATGGACGACACCAGCCCTTCGCGCTCAGCGCCCACCCTGGTCCTCATCGACGCGTCCGGCTTCATCTTCCGCGCCTACCACGCCATCCCTCCGCTCACGACGAGCAAGGGGGTGCAGACCAACGCCGTGCTGGGCTTCACGCGCATGGTGCTCAAGGCCCTGCGTGAGCTGAAGCCCACACACGTGGCGCTCGCCTTCGACAAGGAGAGCCGCACCGAGCGCCAGAAGATTGATCCGACGTACAAGGCGAACCGCGAGGGCCCCCCGGAGGACCTGGTTCCCCAGTTCGCCCTCATCCGCCGCGTGGTGGAAGCCATCAACGTGCCCGTGCTGGAGGTGGCTGGCTGGGAAGCCGACGACGTCATCGGCACGCTGGCCGTGAAGGCGAAGCAGGAGGGCTTCTGTGTCCAGGTCGTCACCGGCGACAAGGACTTCGTGCAGATTGTCGACGACGACGTGCGCCTGTACGACCCGATGAAGGACGTGCACACGCTGCCCGCGGACGTGAAGGCGCGGCTGGGCATCGAGCCGGGGCAGATGCGGGACTACCTGGCCCTCATCGGCGACGCGGTGGACAACGTCCCCAAGGTGCCGGGCATTGGCCCGAAGACGGCCACCGAGCTCATCCAGCAGTTTGGCGACGTGGAGACGCTGCTCTCGCGCCTGGATGAGGTGAAGAAGCCGAAGATCCGGGAGAACATCGCCTCGCACCGCGAGAGCCTCCTGCGCGCCAAGGTGCTCGTCACCTTCAAGACGGACCTGCCGCTGGACGTGCGCATGGCGGACCTGGCCCGCCGGCCGGTGGACGCGCAGCGCTCGCGCGAGCTGTTCACCGAGCTGGAGTTCTTCGCCCTCCTCAAGGAGCTGCCCCAGCAGGACGGTGTCGCCGGGGCGCCCGAGGAGGTGAAGGAGAAGCCCGCGCCGCTGGCGGTGACGCCGCGGCTGGTGGGCGCGGACGCGGAGCTCGCCCAGTTGGCTGGCGCCGTGCGCGAGGCGGGCGCCGTCACCCTGATTCCCGCCTACGAGGGCTCACCTTTCGGCGCGAAGCTGGTGGGCCTGGGCGTGGCGCTGCCGGACGGGCAGACGGCGTATGTGCCGCTGCGGCACGCGCAGCTCGGCGTCACCCAGGTGCGGCCGGAGGCCTTCACCGCGGCCTTCCGCGAGGTGCTGGAGGACGCGGCGGTGAAGAAGGGCGGGCATGACCTCAAGGCGCTCAGCCTGGTGCTGGCCAACGACGGCATCACCCTGCACGGCGCGCACGACGACGTGGAGCTGCTCAGCTACCTGCTCAACCCGTCCCGCCGCGAGCACGCGCTGGTGGACCTGTCGCGCGAGCGGCTGAACACGGAGCTGCCGCCGCTGCCGCCCGCCGCGGAGGGCAAGCGCGGCAAGAAGGACCGCGCGCTGGCGGACCACACGGTGGAGGAGGTGGCCACCGGCTTCGCCATCCGCGCCGAGGCCGCGCGCCGGCTGGCGCCCGAGCTGTGGAAGGAGCTGGAGGCGGCGAAGCTGGCGACGCTGGCTCGCGACATGGAGCTGCCGCTGTTGCCGCTGCTGGCGCAGATGGAGCGCAGGGGCGTGCTGCTGGACACCGCCGAGCTGTCGCGCACCTCCGTGAAGGTGGACGCCGCCGTCGAGGCGCAGGTGAAGGAGGTCTACCGGCACGCGGGCCGCGAGTTCAACATCGGCTCCAATCCGCAGCTGGTGGAGGTGCTCTTCACGGAGCTGAAGCTGCCCATCATCAAGCGGGGCAAGACGGGCCCGTCCGCGGACCAGGAGGTGCTGGAGAAACTGTCCGAGGAGCACCCGCTGCCGGGCGCCATCATCGAGTACCGCAGCCTGTCCAAGCTGAAGAGCACCTACCTGGACACGCTGCCCACACTGGTGGCCGCCGACGGGCGCATTCACACCACCTACCACCAGGCGGCCACCGCCACCGGGCGCCTGTCCTCCACCGACCCGAACCTCCAGAACATCCCCGTCCGCACCGACCTGGGCCGGGAGATTCGCCGCGCCTTCGTGGCCGCGGAAGGGCACCAGCTGGTGAGCGCGGACTACAGCCAGGTGGAGCTGCGGCTGCTGGCGCACATCGCGGACGACCCCGTGCTCATCGAGGCCTTCCTCCATGACGAGGACATCCACACCCGCACCGCGGCCGAGGTGTTCGGCGTGGCCAAGGAGCAGGTGGACCGCGAGCAGCGCCGCGTCGCGAAGATGGTGAACTTCGGCATCGCCTACGGCCTGTCACCGCACGGCCTGGGGGCGCGGCTGGGCATTGCCCAGGACGTGGCCCGCGACATCATCGAGCGGTACTTCACGCGCTACGCCGGCATCCGGCGCTACCTGGAGGAGACTGTCGATAGGGCGCGCAAGACGGGCTACGTGGAGACGCTCTACGGCCGCCGCCGCTACATGGCGGACCTGAACTCTAAGAACCGCGGCGTGGCCCAGGCCGCCGAGCGCGCCGCCATCAACATGCCGATTCAAGGCACCGCCGCGGACCTCATCAAGAAGGCCATGCTGGCGGTGGACGAGGCGTTGACGGCCCAGAAGCTGCGCACGCGGATGCTGCTGCAGGTCCACGACGAACTCCTCTTCGAGGCGCCCGACGCGGAAGTGGAGCAGGTGAAGGCGCTGGCGGTGAAGGCCATGTCCTCGGTGGCCGACCTGAAGGTGCCGCTCAAGGTAGAGGTGGGCGCGGGGCGCAGTTGGGCGGACGCGCACTGACGCGCGGGCAGGGCGGGGCGGCGCGAAAAAATACGGGAGGAGCGCCCACCCCCGTAGGCGCCCCTCCCGCATGCTCCACCCGCGGCCCCCACAGCCGCTGCTGCACACTGCGACAAATGCGCCGACCCGTCCGACCGGCGAGTCGCGTGGACCCCCATCCACGCGTCTTGCCAGCGGCTCGCGGTGCGCGCTCACCACTCCCCAGCGGGAGCACGCCTTCCCACAAAGCGCGCCATGGGCCCCCACCCAGGCACACTCCCTCCCGCCGGTCTCGGACGCGCCCGTTTCCGGGCACGTCAAGTCGAACGGGCCGGCCAACCCCAACACGCCCTCAGTGCATTGCCGTACGTCCATCTCCCGTGTCCGGGGACACGCGCCGCGTCCGGGAAGGACGCTCGAAGTACTCGACGACCAGCCCACCGAAGGGCACCCGCGGGCCATCCGCACGCGGGTCCTTCATCCGTTGGAGGAGCGCCACCGCGGAGTCCACGGCTTCGTCCACGGCGCGGTTGATGCGCTCGCGCTCCCAATCCCCGCCACCGAGCACCTCGGAGGCATCCACCAGGCAGCGCCGCAGCGCCGCGAATTCGTCATAGAGCGAGCGGGCACCCCGGTGCGCCGACAAGCGCAGCACCGCGCGCGTGCGGCTCCAAGGGCTGGACTCCTCGCCCGCGAGCGTCCGGCCCAGCTCGCGGATGAAGGGCTCCACCAGGTTGTCCAACTGGGTGGGTGCGCCCCGCGACGCGTCCGAATCGGGCGCCGCCAGCACCATCCGTCGCCACAGCGCGGAGATTCGATCCGGCTGCTGACGGAAGAACCGCGCCAGCACGGCTGCCTTACGTCCACGCTCGCTCATGTCCAGTGCCTTCCGCATCGCGTACGGAAGCCAAAGCAATCCATCGGCCAACACCCCTGGGATGAGTCTTCCCAGTGAAATCAGCCATTTGCCTTGAAGGGATGGGCAGGCAGAGGAGCAGCGCGCCCGTAGAAACTACAGGCCCCGCCCTGTAGTCATGGCAGGACGGGAAGGGCGGCGTTCAGTGGAGGGTGGGCTTCGGCGGCCGGCCATTCAGGCCGTCTTCGTCGTCCAGTTCACCCGGGAGGTCGCCGATGGCGCTGTCCGCGGGCGCCTCGCCATCCTGAGCCTCCAGGTGTGCTTCCGTGCCCTGCGAGCCCGCGGGCCAGTCCGGCCAGGTGGAGTCCCCGGCACTCACGGCGGTGCCCTGCGCCTGGGCCTGCGCGGCCTGGGCGGCCAGCAGCCGCAGCGCGGCGTCCTCCGCGGCATCCTGGGCGGCCATCTCCGCCAGCTTCGCGGCGCGCTGCTGACGGCGGCGGGCATAGGCGGCCACGCAGAGGAAGGACGCGCTCAGCCAGACGAGCGCGGAGCTGGTGGTGAGTGGGAGCCAGCCGTAGCGCGCGGCCAGGCCTTCACGCCAGTCGGTCTCCTCCACCAGCAGCGAGGTGCGGAAGGCCTTGCCGAAGGCCGTCTCGAAGGGCTCGCCGCGCGCCACGCCGTCCACGAGCGCGGCCATGGCCTGGGGGCCGAACTTCGCCGACAGGTGCGCGACGAAGGCGGCGCTCTGCGCGTAGGCGATTTCCACGTCCGACGGCACGTCCGGCCAGGCCCGGTCGAGGTGCTCGAAGTGGAACACGCGCTCCTGGGTGACGGCTCGGAAGAGGGCGGAGTAGTGCGTCAGGGAGTAGCGCTCCCCGGTGACGTACTGCGCGACGCCTTCCTGGAACCAGCGGGGCCACGACGGGGCCAGCTGCCCCAGGGCCACGTGCGCCAGCTCGTGCCGGAGCGTCTGCTGGCCCTCCGGTTCATGGAGGCTGAGCGCGTCCAGCAGGATGATTTGATGGGCGGGGTAGGCCAGCGCCACGGCCCACCCCGGGGGCTTTCCGCCGGGCAGCGCCAGGGCCTCGAACTCCTTGCGGCCCACGCCCAGGCGAATCTCGGTGACGCCCGGCCAGTCCTTGCCCAGGATGGTGCCGAACCTGTCTCGGACATCTTCAATCTGCCGGGACAGCTCGTGCGCGGCCGCGGTGGCGGCGGCGGTGTGGAGGATGCGGAAGCGCTTCGTCGTCACGTCCCCGCTGACCTGGGGCGGACGGGTCAGGGGCACCAGGGCGGCGTCCGTCACGACGTCATGGGCGTGGGTGCCATGAGGGCCGCCCGGTTCCTGGGCCCAGGCCCCGGGGGCGGCGAGCAGCAGGAGCAGGACAAGCAGGTGGCGCATGTGCGGCGGCCTCACGTTCCCACTGACATAACAGCCTCGCCCCAGGTTGCAGCAACCTCACCGCGCGGCGCGGTGCGTCAGGAGTCGCCGTTGGCTTTCTTCTGGGACAGATACGCCACGTTGTCCTCGACGCGCGCATAGTCGCGGTCCGCGAACGTGGGGCTCTTGAAGGTTTCCAGCAGCTTCTGGTGGGCATCCAACACGGAGCGGACCTGCGACTCGAACTGGGTGCGCTGGCGCTTCAGCTCGTTGATGTCCTCCACCACCTGCACCAGCCGCTGGTGGGCGCCGTGGACAATCTTCTCCGCCTGATGCTCGGCGTCCGCGATGATGATTTCCGCTTCCTTCTTCGCGGCGTCCTTCAGGTCCTCGCTGATGCGCTGGGCGGTGACCATGGTCTCCTGGAGGGTGCGCTCCCGTTCCTGGTGCTGCTCCACCTTGAACTGGGTGCGCTTCACTTCCTCCTTGAGCGCGATGTTCTCCTTCACCACCTCCTCGAATTCACCGGCGATGAGTTCGAGGTAGGCCTCCACCTCACGGCGAGAGAAGCCGCGCAGGGCCGTTTCGAACCGCTTCTGCCGGATGTCGAGCGGAGTGATTTTCATGACGCCGCAGTGTAGCGCAGGGGCGTCACATCTCCAGGAATCGGCCCTTGACCTGGGCGCCGGCGCTGGCGGGTGGTGCTTGCAGGGTTGCCCGGCGGGCGGGCGTCAGCGTCGCGTCGCGTCCCACTGGGACACGACGGCGCGCGCGGCGTTCTGCACCCCTGCGGTGAGCCGCGAGTCGACCGCGGCGTCCTGGACGGCCCGGCGCGCGGTGGGCGTTCGCTGGAAGACGAGCCCGTTGAGCGCCTGGATTTTCAGCGCGTCCGGCAGCCGGGGGTGGCGCACCACATTGGCGAGAATCTCCTCCGCGCGGGCGTGCTGGAACAGCGTGACGGCCCTCAACGCCGCCTGCTGGATGCGGGGGTTGGGGTCCCACAGGAGCGTGGCCAGCGCGTCCAGGGCGCGGGCATCTCCCAGCAGCGCCAGGTCTTCGATGGCGATGGCCCGAATCTCCTCTGGCGCGGGCCGCACCGCCTCCAGAAGGCCCCGCAGGAGGGCGGCGTCGTCCGTCGCGGGCGCCGGGGCGGCCTCCACCGGGGGCGTGGGCGCTGGACCCGGAGGGGGCGAGGCTTGGGCA